>JAPOOQ010000218.1 GCA_026713345.1 Gemmatimonadota bacterium
AGGACGGGAGCGGGAGGGGACCGTCTACTGGCGGTTCGGAGCCTCGAACCGATACCAGTCGACGTTCCGCAAAGACGGGCGTCGTGGTCCCCTGGAAATCATCCGAGCGTGTCCTGGCTCCATCGCGCTACCTCACAACGATCTCGCGTTTATCCTGCCTTGTTCATGAATTGCCGACTCGAGGGGAAGATGGGGGGCTAAGGGACCTCTCGCCAACCTGCCGGCAGGCGCGAGGGGAGATCCAATTCGACCCGTCTCTCCGAGCATCGTGGACGCTGTCAACGGTCAGTACCAGTCGCTCATCACATCGCTTCCCTGTAGTGTGCCATCTGCATCCGATGGACCCTCGCGATAATCGTCAGCAGAAGCAGCGTCGTCGGAACGTGGAGAAGACGACGTACGAGGCGGAGGGCACTGAACACAGCCTGGGCGTCGCCAGCCTCCAGGGTGAGCACCGCCAGTGTGTCCGCCAACCCGCCGCCCCACCCGTTCAGAAGCCATAGGGCCCACCACCAGTGCACAAGCGGAGAACCGAGTTGACTCCTCCAATCGCTGGGCTGTACGCTCGCCTTCCAGATCTCCTGCATCACCTGATACGGCTTCCAGAACAATCCGGGGGGCAGGAAGTACCACCCTGCGGCCCATTCGGGGGTGAACTTCATGGTTGGTGCGCCCAGTTGGCGCGCGTTGTAGTTGGCAACGAGGGTCCAGGCGGGTAATAGGAGAACGATGCCAAGAACCACGATCATCCTAAGAGCCACCCAAGCGCCTCCGCCGACCTCCGATGACTGGACCGGGCCAGCGACCATCATTATGGCTTGCGTGCACGATAGGGCAAGCACCCTCGCCAGATCTGCATACAGAAAGCCCCTGGTCCACCGGGTCAGCCTGGTAGGGTCGCTGAAACCGGGTGCCGAGCCGGTGATGAGCCGAACGAAAGATCGATACTCACCCAAAGAGAGGGCGGCGAAAGCAGTGCGTATCTGGAGCACCGCGAAAAGGAAGCGGCGCGTCAAGTCCGCGAGGCGGTTCAAGACAGCGCTTGCAGTCCGTTTCCAGAGCATCCTGCGTGTCCAAGTCGGTGGTTCGGCGTGCCCTGCTACCCCCGCGGCACCCTCGCCGACAGAAACCCGGGATGGAGCTGCGCGAGCCCCACATCATCCACCACTACCGTCCCCTTTTCCGTCTGGTCGAACACGAGCGAGACCGTGCGCAGCCGCCCGGGGTCGAAGGCTCGGTTCACCGCCACGAAGTCCGAAAGCGGGATGGAGAAGTGTTGCAGGATCAGTTCCCATGGATCGGCAAAGCGTTGCTCTTCCAGGTCCTGGCGGCGCAGGACGCGGATGGTGAGGGGTCGGCGCAGAGGGCCGTAGTCGGTCAGGCTGACGCGGGCGGTGTCGCCGTCCGCGTCGACGGCCGCGATGGTCAGTGCCAGGGGCGGCTTCTCCTCGTCCTCGTCGCCCGAGTCGTCGCGATCCTCCTCTTCGGCTTCCTCGGCGGCGCGTTCCTCCTCATCCCCTTCCTCTTCCTCACCCTCCTCCTCCGGGGGCTTTCTCGGGCCCGGCTCCCTGTCCAGACCGCCGACGTGCAGTTCGAGGGTGGTGGTGGCCCCCGTGGACCACTCTTCGGCCAACCCATCCGGCAGCGTCAAGCTGAAGACCGCCGGCGGCGCGGGCTCTTCGGACCCCCGGAAACTGTTGTTCCAGCCCAGCCAGAGCGCCTGGTTCAGCTGCGACGACGAGGTGCTGGTGCGGTTGGCAGAACGCAGGTCGAGCTGGCCCTCGCGCCAGGTGCTGAAATCGGTGCCGTGGAGGGTCACGCCCGGGGCCGACCCGGTGGTCACGTCGATGTCCTCCTCGAAGTCGGCCAGCGGGCGGAAGGACGAGTCCATGAAGCGCGTGATGTACATCGTCTTCGGCAGCC
>JAPOOQ010000219.1 GCA_026713345.1 Gemmatimonadota bacterium
CGCTGCTCGTCGTCGACATGCACCTCCTCGCCGAGCACGGAGGCGACGGCCTCGCGGGTGACATCGTCCTCGGTGGGTCCGAGGCCGCCCGTGGCGAAGGTGTAGTCGGAGCGCTCGCGCGCTCGGGCGAGCACCTCGTGGAGCCGACCGGGGTTGTCGCCGACCTGGGTGACGTAGAGCAGGTCGATGCCGAACTCGGGGAGCTGCGAGGCGATGAAGGCGGCGTTGGTGTCGGTGATCTCGCCGAGCATAATCTCGGTCCCGATCGAGACGATCTCCGCCCGCATGCCGCCCCACCCCTCGCCGTTCCCCGGCGGTGGGCCGGGGTCCGTCGAGGATACAGGGCCTGTTCCGTGCGGGGCGCGAGGGTCGGGTAGGGAAACCTCGGCGGTCCTCGTCCTAGGATGGTTCGATGGAGCGCAACCGCGGCGGGCGACCTCGCCATCCCGACGTCCTGACGCCGGCCGAGTGGCGCGTGCTGGAGGCGTTGCGCGGGGGTGGGACGAACGCCGAGATCGGCGCGCGGCTCGGCATCAGCGCCGACGCGGTGAAGTACCACGTCTCGAACATGCTCGGGAAGCTCGAACTGCGCGACCGCCGCGCGCTCGCCGTCTGGCGTCCCGAGGAGCGTCGAGGCCGCCTCCGGGCGTGGTTCGCGGTCCCGGCAGCCCTCGCGGCCATCGCGCGGCCGGTGGCGTGGGTGGGGATCGGGACGGCGGCCGCGGCGGGCGTGACGGTGGCGGTGGTCGCCGCTGTGGTGGCGGTGGCTGTGGTGCTCGTCGGCGTACCGGGCGACGGTCAGCCGCCGTCGGTCGCCCTCCCCCCGCTCGTCACGCCCGAGGCCACCTCGACACCCGCGCCAACGCCGACCGCTGCGCCCTCGCAGAGCCCGACACGGACGGCGACCCCGGCGTCCGAGCCGTGCGACAGCATTGAGTGCATCAGGGTGAATCCGTGTCGCGGACCCGAGTGCATGGAAGCCGATCCCGATCGTGCTTCGTGTGACGGCTACGACCGCATCGAGGCCGTCCCCAACGCCTTCGAACACCGCACATTCGAGCACGGAGAGCGCATCGATTGGAGCGACGGCGTGTTCTTCCTCGACGTCGAGACGGGGCGTACGGAAGCGTACCGAGTGGCAGGCGCCAATCGCGTTGCCCACTGGTTCCAGCCGGGTGCCCGGTGGGTGGTGGCGAAGGGGTACGACGGGTGGGGCGCGGTGCTCCACCGCGAATCCGGCCAGGCCTGGCGCTTCCCTGACGGCCGGGAGGACGTGCTTGCGGAACTCCTCCGGGAGGATCTCGATCTTGAGTTCCCTGTCTGCGTCCAGTACCCGGAGCCGCGGCCTGCGCTGGGACAGCCGGGCTATTGGGGCGTTCTCTGCGAAGAAGCCGACTCAGCCCGGTCTGCGCCTGGTGAGTCCTCGTGCCGGGGCCGCCCCTCACCGGACGGCAGGTACGTCGCGCAACAATGGGGCCAGCCTGCCTCGATCAAGTACTACACCGGCGCCCTGGTGCACGTTGACCCGTCAGTCGTGATCACCGACGCCGAAACCTGCGCCCCGCTATTCCGGATCCGCCCTGCGTACGCGTACCAGGTGTCCTGGGAAGCGCAGTGGCTGGCGAACAGCGAGGGATTCGTCGTCGGGACGCAAGACGGCTACGCGATCCTCCGTGTCGTCGATCCCGAGATCGTGCAACTCCCCGGAGCGGGACACGGGCCTATCCCTGCTCCTACCGGCGATGGACGCTACTTCCTGAACGACTATGTCGGCGTGTACGACAGCCATGCTGATCGCTGGGTGTACACCGGGTTCCGTGACTCGCTCCCCGAGTGGATATTCGAGTGGGGAGAAACGGAGCACGAGGTGCGATATGCCATCGTGCCGCCTGAAGGCGCCGGAGGGTACGTCTGGAACCTGTCTCCGCCGACCATCGAGTATCCGCCGTTCGAGGAGGTGGCCTTCCGCGTCGCCGGGACGGGAGCCTGCCTCGACATCCGGATGGGACCCAGTGCGGAGGCAACCGTACTGGGCTGCATCACCGAAGGAGCTCGCGTAACCCTGGTGGTGCCGCCGAAGGCAACGATGTCATGCCCATGGGACGCCCGCTGCAGCCTTACCGCCCTTCCCACAACTTCCACCGAAACCGTTGCCGATGATCAGACGCTGACCTGGGTCTACGTCCGCACCCCTTCGGGAGTTCAGGGGTGGGTGACGTACGCACAGGGCTCGTCTCCTGTCCATCTCCATCGCATCTATCTGGAGGCTCTCGAATAACGAGGATGACCGGCCCGTCCCGACCATACCCACGGAGAG
>JAPOOQ010000220.1 GCA_026713345.1 Gemmatimonadota bacterium
GAGCAGCACCGCTCGCAACATGTTGTGCTAATGTAGCTTAGCCACGATGCGACCGCCTTGGCACGTATCTTCCAATACGATTCTTCCAGAAGGACGGGTGTTCCAGCCAGGGCCCGCGAGGGTCGTGGTGAGTCCGATGCGGGATAAACTTCCCCCAACATGAATCGAGGTCAACAATGGTCGCGCCCCTGCATCCGCTTCGTGTCTCCATCACCAATGTTCCGCTCCTGCTCGCGGCGACCTTGGCAGCAGCCTGCGATCAGGGAAACTCCCCTTCCGGCGGTGGCGACCTCGCCACCGCCTTCGACACCGTAGGCGGCGTCGTCCACGTCACAAACGCCGGCACGCCGCCTCGATGGCAACTTACGCCGGTCGTCTCCATCGGACCCAAATCGCTGACGGAACAGCAGACTCCCGACGAGTTCGGCCAGGTCAACGCCGTCGCCATCGGTCCCGATGAGACCATCTTCGTGGCGGACGCCATAAACCGCGAGGTGCGGGTCTTCGATTTCGACGGGGCGCATGTGCGCACCTTCGGTCGGGAAGGTGCGGGACCAGGAGAGTTCAGGAGCCTCTATTCTCTGGCTTGGGTCGGGGACCGGCTCATCACTTTCGATCCGTCTCAAGGGCGCATCGGCGAGTTTTCGGCTGACGGCGATTGGCTCGGCCAAAGAAGGACCACGGGAGGTCTGACCGGGTCGGCCGCACAGATTCGATTCTATCCCGTCGGCGAGAACGAGGTCTTCCGCTTTGCGTTCGATCCTGATGCTGGCACTCAGTGGATCGGCCTCGACAACAGCGGGACAACGGGCGATACCGTACCCTTCCTGACGGCTCCCGAGGACCTTCCCGGGCAGACCGGGGGGATCTTCTGCACTTGGGAGGAAGGAAGAATCGGCTACTACGGCCATACGGCTGGGGCAAAGTGGGTGCAGCACCCGGCTTCCGGTGGCGTCATGTATTCCGCTTGGGGCTATTTCTACCGGATCGCCGTCACGAGGGGCGAAAGCGACACGCTTCGGGTGATCGAGCGTACATTGCCGACCGAGCCGCTCTCGGACGAGGAATGGAACACTGGCAGTGCGGAGTTCGACGAGGCCATGGAGCGATGGCCGGGCGGTTCCTGCAACCCCCGGAGCTACACCCGGCCGCCTCGCAAGTCCTTCATCAACGAGATCTTCGTTTCCCCCGATGGCAATCTGTGGGTCGAAGTGATCCGCACCGCAGGCAACCGCTGGGAGTTCTTCGATCCCGAGGGAAGGCTGCTCGGGAGCGTCCCCGCCGTTCCCTACAAGGAGCGCACCGTCCCCGTCTTCCGGGGCGGTCATCTCGCAACTATCCGTCAGGACGACTTGGATTTGGACCATGTAGACGTGTGGAGGCTGGAACGGCAGCCCGCCGGGCGATAGGCCGCAGCAGACGCGCGGGGGCGAGGCCGCCTCTGCTCGTGGTTCCTCTGAATCGGCGGTCTGCGGAGTTTGCGAGACCGTCACCGCGAGGTCCAAGGACCTCCGATGGCGTCGATTGGATTCCCGTTCGGTAAGAGGGAAGCAATGAGGTAATCGCTTGGTCGATATTTGTGTAAGTGATGCTATAGCAGTGTCACTTATGGTCTTTTCTGACACACTGTCGGCCACGGTGAGCAACACGGGCGACGGGGCGTCGGCGTCGACGACGCTCCGCTACTACCGGTCCTCGGACGCGACGATCAGCTCGTCGGACACCGAGGTCGGCACGGATGCCGTGGGCGCGCTGGCGGCCTCTGGCACGAGCGACGAGTCGGTGGGCCTGACGGCCCCCTCGTCGGCGGACACCTACTACTACGGGGCCTGTGTCGACGCCGTGACCGGCGAGTCGAGCACCACGAACAACTGCTCGGCGGCGGTGCAGGTCACGGTCACGGAGCCGCCGTCGCAGGCAGCGAGCGTCGAGGTTACCGCGCCGCAGGAATGGGCCCCGGTCGGGGGCACCGTGCGCTATTCGGCTCGCGTCCTGAACAGCGACAGCGTGGAAGTATCCGGGTACAGCATCTCGTGGTCGTCCAGCGATACCGAGAAGGCAACCGTGGACGCGAACGGTTTAGTGACGGCCATCGCAATTGGGGAGGCGACGATCACGGCGACTGCCGGCGAGACATCCGGAGCCGCAGCCGCACGGTCTGTCGGGTCGGATTCTGGCACGACGATGTCCCCGGCGCGGGAACTGTCATGTTCACTAGGGATGGATGTGGTCACACCGGTGGCCAGAATCGTATTCTCACCAGATTCGCTGAGTTTCGACGAAGTGGGCGCCTGGGAGACTGTGACGGCCACCTCTATGACGCGGACGACAACGACATGCGGCCCACGTACTGGGGCTGGCGTTCCGCAAACATTGAAGTGGCTGAAGTGTACTCGGGGAGATTCTCGCCCACGGTTACGGCCAGGGTACAATCGATTGGAGAGGGAACCACCACGGGATCCCTGAGCGCCAATGGGACCAGTGCATCTTTCAGCATCCACGTGACCTTGCCGACGGCACGTGTGGACATATCGCCGGGCTCTCTGACATTCGAGGCGCTGGGGGACACCAAGGGCGTGACAGTCCGGGTTCTGGATGGAAACGGTGACGAAGACGAGGACGCGACGTTCAGCTTTACCGCCGTATTCAGCCCGTGCTGCTTCCCCGACCTTCCCGACCCGCCGACCCCTCCGAATACATGGGACATCACGAAAACGGACGATGGACTGGAGATCACGGCGCTCGGACCGGGAACCGGCCAGATCACGATTAGTTCTGAAGGCGTCGAATCAGCGATTCTGCCGGTGACGATATACATGAAGCCGGCTCACTGAGCGCGACGATCAAGGACGCGAACGGCAACTCAATACACGTCGATAGCGGCGATGGACGAGGCGGTCTCGTGGTGTATTGGGAAACAAGCGACTCCACGGTGGCGACCATCGAAGGCGTGCCTGCCAACACGGACCGCAATACCGGAGCCACCGCCACAGTAACGGCGATCGGGGCCGGAACGGCGACGATCACCGCCAGACACGCCGGCACCATCATCGGAACGACCTCAGTGACGGTCACGAACTAATGGAAGCGCGTCCATCCTACGAACTGCCTGCACGCGGATGGGAGGTAAGGGACGCCCGTACGCTCATGCAGTTCCATGGGCCGGACCCAGAAGACCCTGCAGGTGAGATAGGCCTCCCGGCGTGCGCGCTATTGGTGGGTCCAGTCGGAGGTGGACGAGTGGATCCGGGAGCGGATCGCGGCAAGCCGAAGCGACGCGGAGGTGAGGCTACTAGGATCTTGAGAACCGTCTCTGGCCTGGCCGACGGCGCGGAGGAGTTCGTCGCGGGCACGCTGGACGGCCTTGGCGGCTTCGAGGTGGGTGGCTGCGGCGGCCAGCTGGTCGAGCGCGTCGAGGGAGACGCCGGGCTGGAGGAAGTCTTCGGCGCC
>JAPOOQ010000221.1 GCA_026713345.1 Gemmatimonadota bacterium
AGCCTCGCTGAGCATCCAGCGGGAGTAGTCGATCACCCCCGGACTCACCGCGAAAGCGAGCGCCAGGCAAAACCAGGGAAGGGGCTCGCGTCCCCGCCTGGCGTAGCCACAGAACAACGCGACCGAACCGGCCGTGAAAAGTGTCGACAGCAGCTTGAGGACGACGAAGTTCCGCCCGAAGAGCGCGACCAGCGGGGCCAGGAAGAGCGGGTAGCCCGGCGGATACTTGGTGTGCGGTTCCGGCGGTCCGGGATCGATGGACAGTGAATATCCGTCGCCCATTTCGAGAACACTCTCGGCGAGCAGGACGTAGGTGACGCTGTCCCCTCCGGTGTGGATCTTCGGATCGAAGAGGGCAATGCACAGCACGACGTGGAGCGCAACCAGCCCCCCTGCCACCCAACCGGGACGGGTCCTCAGCAGGTCGGAAAAAGTCAATTCGCCGCCGTCCGCCGGGCGTATACGATCATCTTGGTGCGTGGATCGAAGTGGACCTGCTGGCGCGAAAGGCCGACCCAGCGCACGAGTCGCTCCAGCACGGCGCCGATCCCCGGCACCGCCAGCCGGGCCCGCTTCATCAGGGCGTCCAGCCGGATCGTGAGTCCGTAGGTGTCGATGCGGACCACCTCGAACCCCGCCTGCTCCAGGCCCGCCCGCATGGTGCGGCGGTTGAAGAAGTAGAGGTGCTCGCGGGTGCGCCGGAAGTCCTCCAGCCGCCGGCCAAGGAGGCGGGAGACGAAGGAGTCGCAGTCCATCGTCGACACCACGAAGATCCCGCCCGGCCGGGTGAGGGACGCCGCCTTGGAGAGGGCATCGAACGGCTGCGGCAGGTGCTCGATCACGTCCAGCATGGTCACCGCGTCGAACGGTTCTTTCTCATATGCCATGAAGTCGCCGCAAGTGGCGGAGAACCTGTACTTGCTGGCGATCCAGTCGACCGCCCAGCGGTTGTAGTCGATTCCATCCACCGCGAAGCCGCGGTCCTGGGCGACGTCGAGCAGGTAGCCGAGGCCACAGCCCACATCGAGAAACCGCCGTTCGCGGACTGGTGCGCCCTGCCCGCTGTCGCTCGACGGAGCCAACCCGTCGCTGCGCGGCGCAGAGCCGTCGCCGCGCCCGGCTTCGGGAGCGTCCAGGAGCGCGGCGATCCTGTCCACGACGCGCTGAAGGTCCTGCTGCTTCACAAACCGCTCGGAGAGGTAATCGTGGTAGCCGTAGATCGTCTCGCCGTTCGCGTCGAAGAACTGTTCGTTGCGGTAGTAGTCCGACCCGTAGACCTCGTGCAGCTCGGCCGCGGATGGTTGTGGATCGAGCCACATGAAGGTGCAATCCGGGCAGCGAAGGATTCTGTGCGCGCCGAAGTCGTAGCGTACGAAAGCGGAACCGGCGCCGCAGAATCCGCACCTCGAACCGGCCGGGCCGGACTCTGGACGGGGACGCTCGCTTGCGCTGGAGACGGCGTTCGACTGCGTGTGAGCAACGCCGGGGGGATTTCCGCCCACGGGCTGTTAGCTTCCTTGGTTGGAGCTTCACTCTGTCCTGACACGGGCGACTAAAGATGCTTGATGACCGGCTGACGGAGCAACGGAATCCGCGCAGCGCAGCGATCGACCGGCTCTCGTCGCTCGAAATCGTCCGGGTCATCAACGCCGAGGACGCGCGGGTGGCTGCCGCCGTCGGCGGGGAGGCCGAAGCGATCGCCCGGGCGGTGGATCTGGCGCTGGCCGCGTTCCGCGACGGGGGCCGCCTGATCTACGTGGGCGCGGGGACGTCGGGAAGGCTGGGTGTACTCGACTCCACCGAGATGCCACCCACGTACGGGACCGACCCGGGGATGGTGCAGGGCGTAATCGCGGGCGGCTTCGCTGCGCTGGTCCGGGCACAGGAAGGCGCGGAGGACCACCCCGCGGACGGGGCCGCGGCGATGGACGAGAAGGGGGTCGGACCGGAGGATTTCGTGATCGGGATCGCCACCTCGGGGACGACGCCGTACGTGCACGGGGCGCTCGCCCGTGCGCGTGAGAAGGGGGCCTGGACGGGTTTCCTCCTCTGCACGCCGCCCCCCCCCGCGCTGGTGGAGGAGCACGACGTGGTGATCGCGCCCCTCACCGGCCCGGAGGTGATCACGGGCTCCACGCGGATGAAGGCCGGCACGGCCACCAAGATGGTCCTCAACACGATCACGACCGCCGCGATGGTGCGCTTCGGGAAGGTGGACGGTAACCTCATGGTCGACCTGCAGGTCACCTGCGCGAAGCTGCAGGATCGCGGCGAGCGCATCCTCATGGTGACGCTGGGGATCGGCCGCCCGGAGGCGCACGAACTCCTCGCGCGGGCTGGGGGACATGTGAAGACGGCGCTGGTCATGCATCGTCTGCGGCTGGACGCGGAAGCGGCCAGGGCCGCGCTCAAGGGCGTCGGTGGTGTGATCAGCGCCCTGGACGGCGGCGCCCAAGAGGCCAAAGTGTAAAGAGGACATTACAGAATGTCACGCTCACATTACCTTTTGCGGCGCGCACGGGCGCTCCGGATGCTCCCGCCGCTCCTCATCCCCTTCCTCCTCCTCGCCACTCCCCACACCGCCGCCCCCCAGCAGCCCCCGCCCAACGAGGCGTGGCGGCAGTTCGACACCGAGCACTTCGCCGTCACCTACCCGGAGCGGATGGCCGCGCTCGCCCAACACGCGGGCGCAGCCGCCGAGCGCGCCTGGAGCCTCCTCGAGGAGCGCTTCGTCGATGCCCCCCGCGGCCGCGTCCAGCTCCTCCTGACCGACCACGCCGACATCGCCAACGGCTTCGCATCGGCGCGCCCCTTCAACCGGATCACCGTTTTCGCGCGGCCCCCGATGGACGGCGGCAGCCTCGGGTACTACGACGACTGGCTGGAACTGGTCATCACCCACGAGCTCGTGCACACCTTCCACCTCGACATGACCGGCATGATCGGGAGGGTGATCCGGGGCCTGTTCGGGCGCCCCCCCGCGCTCTGGCCCGTCTTCCCGTCGGCCGCCGCGCCCACCTGGATGCTCGAAGGGCTTGCCACCTACTACGAGTCGGAGCTGACCGGCGCGGGCCGGGTCAAGGGGACCTGGCAGGAGATGGTGATGCGGGCCGCCGCGCTGGAGGGGTCGCTCAACGGGCTCGGGCAGGTGACGGGCGACTCGCCGGTCTGGCCCGCGGGAAACCGGCCCTACGTGTACGGGTCGCGCTATCTGGAGCACATGGCCGAGGTGCACGGCGAGGAGTCGCTGGCCGAGTTCGCACGGACGGTCGCGGGACTGTGGGTGCCGTACCGGATGGATGCCGCCGCGAGGGGAGCCTTCGGGGTCGGCGTGGCGGCTAGCTGGGAGGCGTGGGCCAACGAGACCACCGAGCGCTACCGCGCGCTGGCCGAAGAGCTGGATGATGTCGTTCCCCTGACGGTGGGGGAGACGGTGGACGGATCGGGCCGCCTGGCGGCGCAGCCCGTGGTGTCCCCGGATGGGGGAACGCTGGCGTTTCTGCGCTCCGACGGGGTGAGCCAGCCCCAGATCCGGGCGGTTGAGCTGGACGGGGGCCGGGCCCGCAGGCTTGCCCGCGTGAACGGCACGCGCGGATCGCTCTCCTGGGCCCCGGACGGGGGACTCTTCTTCACGCAGCTCGAGTTCTCCGACCGCTACCGCGTGACGAACGACCTGTACCGGGCGGGCCGCGACGGATCGGTGGAGCGGGTGACACGCGGCGAGCGGATCAGCTACGTGGACGTCGCCCCGGATGGGAGCCGCGCGGTGGCGGTGCGGGAGGGGGGCGGCAGCAACGCGCTCGTGCTGGTGGCGCTGGCGTCGGGCGAGGTCCCCCCGCTCCGGGATGCCGAGCCGGGCCGTCACTGGGCCTTCCCGCGCTGGTCGCCCGACGGGACCCGGATCGCGGTGGTGCGGTGGGTCCGTCCCGCGATGATGGACATCGTGATCCTGGACGCCGCCGGCCAGGTCGTCAGCGAAGTCACCCGCGACCGCGCGGTGGACACCACCCCCTTCTGGACGCCCGACGGGACCACCGTCCTCTGGTCTTCGGACCGCACGGGGATCCCCAACCTCTACGCGGCCACGCTCCGTGACGGCACCAGCCCCGAAATCCGCCAGGTCACCAACGTGCTCGGCGGCGCGGCCCACCCCTCCGTCGACCCCGAGGCCCGCTGGATCCACTACGCCTCCTACCACGCGGACGGCTGGCACCTGGAGCGGATCCCCTTCGCCCCCGCCGCCTGGTTCGCCCCCCAGCCAATGAGCCCGAGGTTCGCAGCGGATGCCGGTTCCGCCCCGCAGCCGGCCGCCCCGGTGGCGCTCATCACACCCGCGGATACCACCGCCTTCACCCCCCGCCGCTACCTCCCCTTCTCGACTCTGCGCCCCTACTACTGGTCACCGCTCTACCGGAGCGCGGAGAAGGGGACCGACATGGCGGGAGCCGCGCGCCCCGTCTTTCAGCCGTTCGCCGGCATCCTGACCGGGGGCAGCGACCTCGTGGGCCGGCACTCCTACGCCCTCGCCACGAGTTGGGCAATCGACGCCAGCCGCTTCACCGGGAGCTTCACCTACAACTACGCCGGCCTCGGCGACCCGGTGTTCGGGGTGTCCGCGGCTCAGCGCTACGATGCCACCTCGCGCACGATCGGGGTCCCCGACCAGAGGGGGGACCGCCACGAGTTCTTCCTCGTGGAGCAGGAGCGCAGCCTGTCGCTCTCGACCAGCTTCGTGCGGCTGCGCTACCGCCACACCACGGCGCTGACGCTCAGCGCGGGTCTCGTCGCGGAGCACCTGTCCGTGCAGCACCCGGACGGCCGGGACGGACCGCCGCTGCTCAACCCCCGCCGCAACTTCACCGACCTGCGCGCGACCCTGTCGTTCTCGAACACCCAGCGGCGATCGCTGTCGTACTCCCGGGAGGACGGGGTGCGCGGCTACGCGAGCTGGCGCATGCGGCTGCAGCGCGGCCTCGACGCCGACGCGAGGGGAGTCGTCGGCCAGGACCGGGGCTACGGCGAATTCACCGGCGAGCTGTCCGCGTTCAAGGCGCTCGGCCGCCTCGGATTCGCCAACCACGTGCTGGCAACCCGGCTGTCGGCGGGCGCGGCCTCGGGGCCGGGCGCGGACCAGTTCCACTTCGATGTCGGCGACGCCGAGGGGCAGCCGGAGCCGTTCACGGGATTCGGGCTCTTCGGGGGCTCGTCCCGGCTCCTTCCCCTGCGGGGCTACCCGTCGGGCTACCGGTCGGGCAAGTTCGCCTGGAGCTGGAGCGCCGAGTACCGCTTCCCCATCGCCATCCTGGACCGCGGATTCGGCGCGTGGCCCCTCTTCCTGGACCGCCTCCACGGATCGGTCTTTCTCGACGGGGGCAACGCCTGGGGCCCCACGCTCGGCGAGCCGGGCTACGACAACCCGCAGCAGTCTGCGCTCTGGAGCGCGGGTGCGGAGGCGTCGATGATCGTGGCCCCCCTCTATCTGCGCGGCACCAGCCTCCGCGTCGGCACCGGATTCCCGCTGGTGCAGGGGGACGGCCCGGTCTTCTACCTGAGGATCGGCAACGCGTTCTAGCAGACGCTCTCCAGCCAACCCCTTGACCACAAGCTGTAGGGCATGTACCTTCATTGTCCCACTATATCTGGTGGTAGCGAGAGGAATTCCACACCCTCCAGGCCCTTGAAAGACATGGACTTCAGACATCTTTCAACACGGCGAACAGCGCTCCGGGCCGCTTTTTCCACGGTTTCCACAGTCCTCCTCCTTCCCTAAACGACGGGACTCGCGTGCCATGACTCCACGATCCAATGCCACAGGTGTCTTCACGGATCAGCCTCCGGCCGATCTGCCCCCCGCCCAGCTGTCGGAGAACGCACGCATCGTGCTTGCGCGCCGGTACCTCAAGAAGAACGAGGACGGCGAACCGACCGAGGATCCGGAGACGATGTTCTGGCGGGTCGCCCGGGTGATCGCCGAGGAGGACCGCAAGTACGGGGTCTCGCGCGCCGCCGTCGAGGAAGTGGCGCGCAGCTTCTACGACCTGATGACCACCGGCGGCTTCGAGCCCAACTCCCCGACGCTCATGAACGCGGGGCGACCGCTCGGACAGCTCTCCGCCTGCTTCGTGCTCCCCGTCGAGGACGCACTCTCCAACGGGAAGAGCGGCATCTACGACACGCTGCGCTCGATGGCGCTCGTGCACCAGTCGGGCGGCGGCACCGGATTCTCCTTCTCGCAGCTCCGGCCCGAGGGCGACACCGTCCGCTCCACCATGGGGGTGGCGTCGGGTCCCGTGTCCTTCATGCGCCTCTACGACGCGTCCACCGAGGTGGTGAAGCAGGGCGGCACGCGGCGCGGCGCGAACATGGGAATCCTCCGCGTGGACCACCCCGACATCCGCGCCTTCATTCGCTGCAAGAACGACACGTCGCAGATCACGAACTTCAACATCTCGGTCGCGATCACCGACGCCTTCATGGAGGCGGTGGCGAACGACGAGGAATACGACCTGGTCACGCCCCGCACCCACGAGGTGGCCGGCCGCGAAAACGCCCGCGAGATCTTCGACATGATCGTGGAGGGGGCCTGGAAGACCGGCGAGCCGGGCGTCTTCTTCATCGACCGCGCCAACGAGTACAACCCGGTGCCGGCGCTGGGGTCCTACGAGGCCACGAACCCCTGCGGCGAGCAGCCGCTGCTTCCCTACGACGTCTGCAACCTGGGCAGCATCAACGTGGGCGTCTTCGCGAAGGCGGGGCACACCGGCAAGCCGGAGCAGGGGATCGACTGGGACGGACTCAGGCGGGTCGTGCACCTCTCCATCCACTTCCTCGACAACGTCATCGATGCCAACCGCTATCCGCTCCAGGAGATCAGCGACCTGGCCCAGAAGATTCGCCGGGTGGGCCTCGGGATCATGGGGTGGGCGGACCTGCTGGTCCGGCTCGGCGTGCGCTACGACTCCGACGAAGGCGTGGCGCTGGCGCGCACCGTGATGGGGTTCATCGAAGAGGAGACGAGGATCGCGTCGGAGCGGCTCGCCGAGCTGCGCGGCGTCTTCCCTGCCTGGGAGGAGTCGATCTGGGGGCCGGACAAGCGCTGTGCGCGAGGCGCGGACGGGGAGCGCGTGCGCCCGGAGCGGCAGCTGCGCAACTGCAACCTCACGACGGTCGCGCCCACCGGCACGATTTCGATCATCGCCGGGTGCAGCGGCGGGATCGAGCCGCTCTTCGCGGTCGCCTTCATGCGCAATCAGGCCGGCGTGATGATGCCCGACGTGAACCCCGATTTCGTCGAGCGGGCGAAGCGCGAGGGCTGGCACAGCGACGAGCTCATGGAAAAGATCGCCGAGGAGGGCCACATCCACTTCGACGAGGTGCCGACCGAGGTCCAGGACACCTTCCGCACCTCCCACGACATCTCGCCCGATTGGCACGTGCGCATGCAGGCGGCCTTCCAGGAGCATGTGGACTCGGCCATCTCCAAGACGACCAACTTCGCTTTCGAGGCCACGCGCCCCGACGTGCGCAAAATCTACGAACTGGCCTTCGAGACCGGGTGCAAGGGCGTGACGGTGTACCGCGACGGCTCGCGTCCGATGCAGGTGCTTTCGACGGGGAAGACGGGGCAGGGGGAGGAGAGCGGGACGGGGGAGGGGGACGGGTCCGGCGAGGTGGTGGCCCTGCCCCCCGAGCTGGAAGCCATCACCCAGCAGCTGGCCGATGCGCGGGCGAAGAAGCACGACCTGGAAGGTGAGCTGGAACAGGTGCGCCTCCAGCTGAAGGAGCACGACCGGGAGGCCGCGGCGTCGCGTCACAAGCGCCAGCGCCCGTCGATGCTGAAGGGCCGGACGATGAAGGTGGAGTCGCCGCTGGGCGACCTCTACGTCACCATCAATGAGGACGACAAGGGCAAGCCCTTCGAGGTGTTCTGCACGGTGGGCAAGGCAGGGGGCGCCGCGATGGCCGACTCGGAGGCGATCGGGCGGCTGATCTCGCTGTCGCTGCGTTCAGGCATTCCGATTACGGCCGTGCGAGACCAGCTGCGCGGGATCTCGTGTGACCGGGCGGTGGGGGTGGGGCCACAAAAGGTGCTGTCGGCGCCGGACGCAATCGCGCAGGCGATCGAGCGCTACCTGGCCGAGAAGGAGGGGGTGCAGGAGATGCTGCCGATCGAGGTGCCGGTGTCCGCGAAGACAGGGGCGGGCCCCATGCCGGCGGGGCAGGGGCAGTATGTGGTGGATCACACAGCGCAGACGTTGGGGGCGTGTCCGGATTGTGGGTCCGGGCAGCTGGCCTTCGAGGAGGGGTGCAAGCGGTGCTACGTGTGCGGGTTTTCGGAGTGTGGGTGAGGAGGGTGGGGTAGGATATCCCGGCTCGGATTGAGCGCGCTGCTGCCGATCCGATTCGCCAGGTCAACTCAAATCTCGTTTGCCCCCTCGTTGCTCAAGTGTTTCCGAATCTCCGCGAGTTCATCTCGCATGTCTCTCGCGACCTCCCGGACTTCCATAGCGACTCTTGGCTGCTTCCCCATTTCCCAGTCGAGCGCGGTCGTGAGCGGGAGCAGGTGCCCGGCCGACGGTGATTCTCGAATCAAAGAGGCCATTCGGTCGATGCCAAGTGCGATGCTGGCCACCATCAGGGTTTGGATTGTTCCGGCCGGCATCGCCGAGAGGAGCGGAACCGTTCGAAGAATCTCCCGGACATCGACCGTGACAGCGGCCAAGTCCCCATCCTTAATGAAGGTAAGCAACCGGATCCCGTAGGTCACCAGACGCAATGTTAGCACAGCGTCCGCATCGTAGTCAGCCACTTCCCCCGCCAAGACGCGCTCATCATGCCGGTCCAGTCGATTCAGCAGTTCCTGACAAGCTGAGAGATGCTCGCGAGTGCGCCCCTTCATGCTCAGAACCATGCTCATGATGGTCACGGCCCTCCACGCGGGTTGCAGAACGCGGGGCGATGGGTGGTTCCCGAACCGAACCGAGACCTCCTCGCAGGCTTCGAGCGCTTCATCCAAGCGCTGGAGGCGAAACAGGATCTCCGCCTTATTGACTCGCCCGTTTGCGACCAAAGCCAGAATACCCACCGATTCGCTTGGCCCGAACCGGCTCTGCAGTTCGTCATACGCTGCCAACGCATCCTCCGCACGCCCCATCTCCTCCATCATGTTCGCGCGCCTCAAGAAGGCGGTGGCGACCAGCTCAGCAACCGAATCCGAGCCATCGTCGGCAAACTCGGCGATCAGCTGGTCGCAAGCGTCAATCGCTTCCTGTGTTCGTCCCATATTGCTCAGAAGAAGGGACTTGTTGCCCAATGCGGTGGCCCCCACCGGGTGAAGCTCCTGCAAGCCTGTAGCCTTCGACTTGTCAGCCGCCTTATCGATGGCCAGCAAGGCGTCCGCATCCCTATCCAGAAGCATGAGGATGGTACCCATGTTTACGAGCGCCATAACCACACAGAACTGAACGGTTGGTGCCGTATGCGTCAGGTACTTCTGCAAAAGACCCTCTAGGATCGCCAGTGCTCCAGGGAGGTCACCGTCGTCGAACGCGATGAGGCCCCGTTCCAGCAGGGCCCGCGCCTCCTTGGTGATTGCCTTCGCATCGTCGGGGACATGATCCGGGTGTTTCCGACGGAGGTATTCAGCCAGTTCCGGCAGGTTGCTGAATCGTTCCAATGCCGCCAGATAGACTAGCCGCGTGCCGGGATCTACGGCACCCAATTCGGTCACCATGTCGTCCACGATCCCTCGCAGTTCCGACCGGGAATAGTACGCGTCCATGAAGTGCACGAGCGCCCCCACCAGGCTGTCCATCCCCCGGCTCCGGCGGAGCAGATAGTAGATGTTGTAGAGACGCTCACTGACGTAGTACTGCTTCCTCCGGTTCGTTCCTCCCGCGTCCGACACCACGCCTCGTCCCATGAGACGCTTCAGCTGAGCGCTGCACTTGCTGGTCTCCATCCGAGCGCGGTCGCCGACCTCCCGGGCCGTCGCTGGCTTCCACAACTCCGCCAGGGCCAGGTAAACCCGCCGCTCCTGGGCGGGCAGGGACTCCAGGTGGCTCTTGAAGTAGGCCGTGTGTTCGTCAACGAGTTCGAGCAGGTCGGAAAGGAGAGTCCGAAACGACCTTGCGGCGCCGAATCGTGCCACGATCGCTAGCAACCGGGGACTTCCCCCGGTGAGGATCTGAAGGCGGCGGACCACTCCATCGTCCAGACCTCTTCCGGACACCCGCTCGCAGAGCACGGCACTCTCTTTCCGGTCGAGCGGCCGCAAAGTGAGTACCCGAAAGAGGTCGTAGAGCGCCCGGTCGGGCCTGTCGATCTCCCCGAATCTGCTCGTCGCGCTTCCGATCATCATGATTTGCGGCTCGGTCTGGAGCGTCTTTCGCAAGCACCACCCAGCGTCTGGATCCATCATGTCGGAGAACAGCATGTTGAGGTTCTCGACGTGGAGCACCAGTCGCTTTCCCTCCCGTTCGGCAAAGTCGAGCAACGCACCGAGACAGCGTTCCCGGAGTACTCGGTCATCGCGCTCCCTGCGCACATCCTCCACCGTGCGCCGGAGATCGGGTCCTCCTTCGCGGGACGGCTCCTGTCGCGCCAGGCGGGACAAACACTCCAGCCAGAACTCGCCGCAGGTGCTCACCGAATAGCTTTCCTCCGCGAAGACGATCGGATACAACCGGGACGAGAGCCCGGGATCCGACCGGACCTCCAGAGCAACGCGCAGCAACAAGGTCGTCTTTCCGCTGCCCCGCTGCCCGATGACGATCACGTGCTGGTTGGACTCGCCGGTATTCTCGCGAAGAGTCTCGAGGAGCGACTCGAACTCGCCGACTCTCACGCAGAACATCGCCCTGAGCTCGTCGTCCGCCAGGAATCCCGGGTTGTAGCTCTTGGTCGCGATGGCCACGGTGCGCTCTCCTTTTCCTAAGCGTGCCGGTCCCTGAAGGGAACGAACCCTCCGGCGTTCCGCGCGCGCCACCAATCCTCGACCAACCCCGACACGAATTCGTAGCCGCCGTCGCGGCGGGCCAGGTAGCCGTCGTGCTCCAGAACATGCAGCACACCCCTGACTTGCCCACCGGCCCCCTCGGACAAGACCGAGCGGTAAGCCTCGTACTGCCGAATCGAGGCGTCGGTGAGCTGCCCGCCGCTGACGGCTGCTTCGGTCAGCAATTCCAGGGCGACCACGTAGCCGTCATCGCCCAGGACCATTCGCAATCGACTCTGGTAGTGTTCCAGATACACCTGCCCTCGGACGCCGAGCATGTCCCGGGAATACACCGTATCGACGTCATCCATGGTCGCTTCGCGCCGATTGTCCCGGCGCAGATGCTCGTGGAGCCAGTCGAAGAACTTCTGCACATGGTGAGGGATGCCACAGCGAAGGCGGCGGAACATCTCCTGGCGGACACGCTCCGGAATCTGAAGATCGTAGGACTCGGCCAGCTCGCCGAGGCAAGCGACCGCCAGTCGCTTCATTCCAGGCCCTCAGCTCGAACGGGGCGAATATGTTGGCGTGAGCACTCAGCTCGGCCTGCTCAAGGATCGGTTCCAGGCCCACGCTGCCAGACACCACGAGTCGGATGCGATCTCGATGCGCTTGCGCGTTCTTGCGGAGCCAGCTCAGGAATCCGTCGGTATCCTGTCGGCGCTCGGGCGTGATCTCGTAGTCGTGGCCTTTCAGGAGCCGGTTCACCAATATCGGCAGCTCGTCGATCGCCAGGACTACCGGTTTCTCGCTCGCAGCAAGCGACGCGAACAGTGCGTCGCCCTGAGTGCGCCACCTTCCCGCGTCGACTCCTGCCCGAAGCTTGACTCTGAGCTCGCTGACCCCCAGTTCGTCGATTCGATCCATGGTCGAGGTCGACGACCTCCCGGCCCAGTTCTTGAGGCGGGTCCAGAGACCCCGAATGTGTCGGGACCCAGCGGCAATCTCCACCACGGCGTCCGCCGCATTGGAACAATCCTCCAGATCGACAAACACCGTCTCGAAGTCGCCTCGTTCCTCGAGGCGCCGGAGCAATTCGCGCACCAAGCTGGTTTTTCCCATCCGCCGCTGTGCGGTCACGAGCGTATGCGTGCCGTCCTCTACCCGCTCCACGAGTGCCTCGATTTCGACCTCCCGGTCGAAGAAGCGGTCTCCCGCGACCCAGTTTCCTCCGGCTTTTCGTAACGCCATTCCATTCTCCCATCAGATTTGTTGACAACGATATTGTTGGCAACAGTAATGTTGGGAAAACTCGGCGGCCGGTCAAGGCCCCCTGGGCAAGCCCGGGCTCAAACCCCCCAGAGACCAGCCGCGCGCCCCTACTCCGACCCCCCCGCGGACTTCCGGTAGTCCAGCGGCGGAGCCCGGTCGCCCACCAGCGATACGTACCGGAAGTCCGGTCCGACCTTCTCCAGGTACTCCGCCTTTGCGGCCGCCAGCAGCTCCGAATCGGTGAACAGGTCGACCGCGGTCATGGCGAGCGTCTTGGCCGCGACGACCATCCCCTTGTTGCCGATCGATGTCCCCCCGGCAGCGATCGCCTGCCACGAATGCGCGGGA
>JAPOOQ010000222.1 GCA_026713345.1 Gemmatimonadota bacterium
CAGGTTCACCCGCCGCTGGTCGCTCTCCACCTCGGCGAAGTCGGTGTTGATGCTGGCCGAGGCGCGCAGGCTCGAGGTGACGCTGTAGTTGACGTCCAGGCTGATGTCGCGGGGAAAGGTCGTGGGGTCGGCATTGGCCGGAACGTCCTTCCAGGTCGCGACCGCCGATGGCCGGGCCTCCAGCCCCAAGCCTTGTGAAAGATTTCTCAAGCCCGAGAGGCGCCCCGCGTAGACCGGCCGCCAGAGTCCCTCGTTGCGCCGGTATCCGCGCCAGAGGATCTCCTCGTTGCGGCGCCGAATGGTGCGCTGGAAGTTGATCCCCCAGGTGTCGAGGTTCGGGTTGAAGTTGAGCGTGCGGAAGGGGATGCGAATCTCGGCCGACCAGCCGTCCTCGCGCCGCGCGGTGCGGGCTTCCCAGATGCCGTCCCAGGCTTTGCTGACGCCGCCGCCGCCGCCTCCTCCTCCTCTGCCCCCACCGCCCCCGAGGAGCCCGTCGCCCATGAGCCCGGCGGGGTTGATCTCGAAGAAGTAGCCGGTGCGGCCGTCGAGGAAGGTGTCGAGGATCCACATGAAGCGGTCGTCGGTGTTCAGACCCGCATCGCGCTGGCGCTGGTAGGCGAGGATCCCGTCCGGATCGTCGTAGAGGATCGCGCCGATGTAGAGGTGGTCGGTGTCGAAGATGACCCGGATTTCGGTGCGCTCGGAAGGGGTGCCTCCCTCGACGGGCTCCTGCTGCATGAAGTCGGTGATGGGCGTGGCGGACTGCCAGATGTCCTCGAGGATCCGTCCGTCCAGGTCGATGGCGGCGGAGGTGGGAAGCGGGAGCGCTTCGAGGACCGGTGGTGCGCCGTTGTCGCCGTTGGCCTGTTGCGCGGCGGCTTGTCCGGGCAGGGACAGCAGTCCCGCGGCCAGCAGGACATGGCATCCTGCACGGGCTGTCGGTCGGAGAGCAGCGCGAGAATCGCGGACAATGTATGGTAAACATGACATTTGGTAAGGTTACCTTTACAGTTTGGTCTGTTGAGCGATGCCGCGGGAATCTGTCCGGGGCCTTGGCCCCGCGGACTCGCGAATGACGTGCTCCCCATCTGACGAAAGACACCCGGGGGCCGCGCTTCGTTAGCCGGTGCGTGGGGAAATGCCTTCGCGCCCGGGGGGCGTGCACGCGGAATGCCCACGCGCACCGGAAGAGGCGCCACCCGCTGGCACGGCGGATGGCCGTAGTCTATTATTCCGCGTGGGCCCCCAACGAAGTAACCTTCTGCGAACGGAGAGCACGATGTTCCGGAACCATGACCGCACACCCGTTGCCCTTTGCCTCATTCCGCTCCTGGCCCTGGCCTGCGCCGGCGACCAGTCGGATGCCGCGGACGCCGAACCCGCAGCCGATGAGGGCGAACAGCCCATGGCCACGATGACCGCCGCGGCCCCGGCCACCATGGCCGGTCTCCTGAACCCCAACCTGGCCGGCGAGGATGAGCTCGGGGCGGTGCCCGGGCTCGCCGACGCGGTTGGCGCGATCGTCGAGGGCCGGCCGTACCTGCGGGCCGCCGACCTGCATGCGGCTCTGGTGGGCGCTGTGGGCGAGGAGGCTGCGCTGGCGGCCTACGAGCACCTCTGGCTGCGGATCAACCTCAACGATGTCACCAACGACGAAGTCCTCCTGATTCCGGGGGTCGGGGATCGCATGGCGCACGAGTTCGAGGAATACCGGCCCTACGAGGGCATGGACGAGTTCCGCCGCGAGATCGGCAAGTACGTCGATGAAGACGAAGTCGCTCGCCTCGAACAGTACGTCTATCTGCCGATCGACCTGAACACGGCCACCGGTGAAGAGATCATGATGATTCCCGGCATGACCGACCGGATGGTGCACGAGTTCGAGGAGTATCGCCCCTACACCGACCTCGACCAGTTCCGCCGCGAGATCGGCAAGTACGTGGACGAGGGGGAAGTCGCCCGGCTGGAGCGGTACGTCACGCTGAACTGACGCAGCCGGTGGCAGGAATCCCCGCGGCCGGCAGGCATCCGGCACCGGGGACCTGCGTCCCATGATCAGGAAGATCGTCTTCAGGCTTCACCTGTCGGTTGCGGTGGTTGTCGGGGCGGTCGTCCTGATGATGGCCGCGACCGGGGTGATCCTCTCGCTGGAAGGGACGGTCACCGCGCTGGCCGAGCGGCGCCATTTCGTCACGGCGTCGGAGTCCGCCCCCCTCCCCCCCGCCGCCCTCGTGCAGGCGGCTGAGGCGTGGGGCGCGGCGCGCGAACCCCCCCTCACGGCTACCTCCCTGCGCTACCGGGCGCACCCCCGCGCCCCCGTACGCATCGACGCGGGCCGCGAACTGCACGTCTACGTCGACCCGTATCGCGCCGACGTGCTGGGCCACGGCCCCGGCGCCGTCGAGCACTTCTTCACGGCCGTCCACGATCTCCACCGCTGGTTCGCCGTCCCGAGCGGGTCGGTGCGGCGCGCGCGTGCGATCACGGGCGCGGTGAACGTCGCCTTCCTGTTCCTGCTCGTCACCGGGCCGTTCCTGTGGCTCCCCACCCGCTTCACGAAGCGCGCGCTGGCCAACGTGCTGCTCTTCCAGCGCGGCGCGCGCGGCGCGTGGCGCGACCTCAACCGGCACCAGGTGATCGGGATCTGGTCGGTGATTCCGTTGGCGGCGATCGCGGTGACGGGGGCGGTGACGTCGTATCCGGCGGTGGCCGACCGCGTGTACCCGGTGGTTGGGCGAGTGGTGTCGGGGGGGGAGTGGGGGCG
>JAPOOQ010000223.1 GCA_026713345.1 Gemmatimonadota bacterium
CGAAGCCTTAGCTTCCTCGTCCACGGGACGTGGCGCAGTCCGGTAGCGCACCTGAATGGGGTTCAGGGGGTCGCCGGTTCGAATCCGGCCGTCCCGACTGTGGGGCCGCTTAGCGCGGCAGCCCCTCGCTGACCCGGATCTCGGCATCGCCCGGCGCGAGGTCCAGCCCGCGCAGCTCCCCGCCGGTCCAGCCGCGCACGATCGCGCGTACCCGCCCGCTGCTCCGCTCGGTCACGATCGCCATCGGCGTGGACCCGAACGGCTCCAGCGTGACGCGGCCCTCCGGACCCGACAACACGACCTGGCCGAGCTCCCCCTCCAACGCAACATCGTACGGCACTGCAAAGAGGAAGGTGCCTCCACCCGTCGCCACCGGACGGGGCTCGAAGCCGAACCCGAAGCGCTGCTCGCCCGCCGGGCCGAATCCCTCCAGCCGGTACGGCCCCTCGCTCGCCGGCAGCGTGACCGGCAGGTCCACCATGAACGCGGGGTCCAGCGCGAGTTCACCCGGGCCCGTCCTGCCCCAGAGCAGCAGGGTGCGCGAAGCGGTCGAAGCCATCGGGGCAGTGGAGCTCCCGACGAACTCCGGTCCCATCGCGGCCACGGAGCCCGAGACGAGCGCCTCCTCCTCGGTGAGCCGGAAGTCCATGGCCTTGATGAAGTGGTAGTCGCTGACCCAGCTAGGGCTGCAATACCCCATGATGTCCCGGTAGAGGGACGCGCTCACCAGTCGCTCGCCATGAAAATCATAGCCCCAAACTCCGATCGAACCACCCATGTACGGGAAGCTCCTATCGGGCGCGATCGCGCCGCCGCAGGGGGCATGATGCAGTCCGAGATTGTGTCCGAGCTCGTGGGCCAGGGTCTCCGGGTTGGCCCTGCCCACCGAGACGGGATGGCCGATGAACCCGAGTCCCCGGGATGTCGTCTCCGCGTCCAGGCTCACGGCTCCATAGTAGTAGCCGCGCTCGCCCTCGGTGACGCGCAGGAAGGTCACTTCGCCGAGCAGTTTGGCCCAACCCGTGGCCGTTGTCAGGTCCACGGAGGTCATGAATCCCTCGTGGACGGTCACGGTCATCTCGCTGATGGGCAGGACCGCTCGCGCATACCGCAACTGTTCGCCCTCGGGCGTCATCCCGTCAGTCCAGTCATGGACCGCCGGACCGTTCGGCGACGCCGTCACCACCGGCACGACCGTCAGATCGAATCGCGGCACCGCCTGCACCTCGATCGGAATCCATCCCTGCTCGGGAACCCTCGGCCGCCTGCCTCCCGCCTCCACCGGTACGGTGCGCTCCGTATCCACCTCGATAGCCATCTCGGTCCCGGACTGCATCAGCGAGGCCGGGACCACCGCGTCGTAGGACCAGTCCAGCCGCCCTTCGTCGACTTCAGAGGGCAGGACCTCCGTTTCGGGAGTCATGACGAACGTGCGCACCAGCGTGCTGTTGCGGTAGAACGATGCCTCCACGACCGGCTGGTAGTAGCTGTCCCGGTCTCCGGTCACGAAGACGCGCAGCAGCGCGGGACGCCCCGCGATGAGCGGCACGTCGCCCGAACTGTTCTGGACACCTTGCGTGAAGTAGTATCCCTCCACGGAGAGACCGACGCGTGCCGGGTTGGCGCGCACCCGGGTGTGGCCGGTCAGCCCGGCGTAGGACACCGACAGCGTAGTCTCCCCAAACCGGACCGCTTCCGCCGCCCCGTTCGGCAACACGTGCACGATCCGCTGATTCTCGCTGCTCCACACCGGTTGCGCCCACGACGGGGGCTTGTCGATCAGGCGCCGGTTCTGGTCGACCACCGAAACCGAGAACACCGCCTCGTCCCCGATGGTCATCATGGTGTCCACCGGAATGATCTGCAGGTCGGACGGGACGGCCCCGGCCTCCATCACCAGATCGCCGCACCCGGCAAGGGCCGGCGCCAGGAGAAGGAAGCCGCGAGCGGCGAGGGTCCTCTTCGTGTGCCTATCCACCGCTCAGCCTGATCCCGAAGCCCAGTTGCATGGACAGCGCCACCGCGTGGGCCGAGTCCGAAGTCGTGTTGGCGCTGAGCCACCGGTACGAAACTCCGGGGAGCAGGAGCAGGCGACCGAACGACACCACAGCGCCCGCACCCAGGCCGATTCCGGGCCCGAACTGGGGCGAGTCGCCATCCATGCCCGCTTCCGTCGAGCCGAAGAGCAGGCCGGCCCGCGCCCAGGGCTGTCCGCGCAGCCAGGGCACCTCCGGCGTCCACTCCGCGCCGAGCACCCCGTGATTCCCGACGATGGACAGGTCCAGGTCGGTGCAGAACCCCTCCTCACAGCCGAAGGTGGTTCGATAATAGCCCCCGAACGCGGACCAGGAGGGATGGACCTGCCGCTTGAAGACCAAATCCACGGAGATCTTCGGAACGATGTCCAGTGCGGCTCCTGACTCCGAGTGGCTGCCGACGCTGAGTCCCGTGCGCAACTCGACCTGGGAATCCCCAAGCCATTCCGTCCACTGTCCCGCTGCGGAACCGGGGAGAAGCGCAGCCCATGCGAGGGCCGCCGCCGCCAACAGCGACCGGCCGGCACCCTGGCCGTCCCTACTGCTCGGCACCGGCTCGCCGGACGGGGTGTCAAACGTCACCGGGCGCCCCACGGCAGTCCGTCGCTGACCATGATTTCCGTTTCGGCGCCCGCGAGCGCGGTCGAACCGTTCCAGTCCCGCAGAATTGCGCGCACCTGGCCTGAACCCCGGTTGATGACGATCGCCATCGGGCTTGTGCTGGACGGACCCAGCTCGGTATCGCCTTCCGGCCCCGAGAGAACTACCCGCACGAGCGGTCCGTCCCGATCCGGATCGTAGGGCACGTGGAAGTGGAAGTGCTCGCCGCCGAATTCCACGGGCTGGGGCGTGAAGTCGGAGCCGAACCGGAGTTCGCCGCCGGGACCGTATCCTTCCAGCCGGTAGGGACCTCCCGTGCCGGGGACGCTGGGCCTGGCCTCGACCAGGAAGGCAGGCTCGAGGAGCATCTCGTCCTCGTCAACGCTTCCCCACAGCATGATCGTGCTCTCTTCGGGAATGGCCTCCCATTCCGCGCGGGCTGCCGGTGACTCCACCTGCAGCCGCCGGTTGAGAGCGATACGGTAGCTGTAGTCGCTGATCCACGCCGGGTCGCAGTAGGTCATCAGGTCGAAGGCACCAAAGGGGTGAATGACGGCGCCCGCGGAGACGTCGAAGCCGTAGATGCCGATGCTGTTGGGGTTGTGCGGGTAGTTGGGGTCGGCCCCCCCGGCCCCCCCACAGGCGATATGCCGCAGGCTCATGTTGTGGCCGATTTCGTGGGTGTAGGTCTGATTGCGATTGACCCCGACACTCACCGGGGTGAAGAAGAAGCCCAGGCCACCAGCCCAACTGCCGCGCGGCAATGGGCTGGCACCGTAGTAGTAGCCCTGCCGTCCTTCCAGCTCCCAAATCGTTCGGATCTCCCGGATCCAGCTTTGCCATCCTGCTGCCCCCCTGAGATCCACGGAGGTGTAGAACGGCTCATGGATGGTGACCTTCATTTCGCCTATCGGCATGACCTTGCGCGCAAAGCGGAAGAAGGAGTGGTCCTCCGTCTTCCCCTCGGCCCACTGGACCACGCTCTCACTTGCGGGGAAGGCCGTCTGCACGGTCGGGACGATCGTCTGATGGTAAACCGGCATTTCGATCACGTTCGCGCGCATTCTTCCCTCGGCCGGAAACCTCAGTTGGCTGCCGGGAGCGTGCGGCACGACCCCGTCCGGGTCGAGTTCCACCACCAGCTCGAGGCCCGGCTGAATCACGGAACCGGGAATGATCGCGTTGTTCGATGCCTGCACCGCCCCTTCCTGCGTTTCGGTAAAGATCTTCCCGACCACCGAACTCATCGATGTCGTGTGGACGACTTCGCCGTCCAGGTAGAAGGTCGCGCGGGCCCGGGGCTCGAAGAAGGCAACCTCGTCACCTACGGGAAAGACCCGCAGCGCGGCGTCCCGGCCCGCAATCAGCGGTACATCTCCGTTCAGATTCTGGGTGCCCTGGGTCAGGTAGGCGGCCCCCGCAGTAAGCTCGAGGTCGAGCGGGTTGGAGCGTACGAAAACCTGGCCGGTAACCCCGGCCACTTCGGCAGAGACTCGCGCCTCGGCCCCGCCCACCGCAGTAACAGTGCCATCGTGCTGAAGATCGATGGCCCCCCGGGGAGCGACCACCCATGAAAGGGGCGTCCAGTTCGGTGGTCCTGGAATGACGATCCCATCCTCATCCAGCACCGTCACCCGGAGTTGGGCCTTGTCTCCCTCGGTAATGAGCGTGTCGACCGGCATGATCACCAGCGAGTGGGGCATGGTCCCGATTGTGGAAAGGTCGCCGCACCCCGCCACCACGAGCGCGACCGCACAAGCTCCCACTCGACCGATTCTCCCACACGTGCTCAACATGTCACTCGTGCCTTTCCTGCGTTGTCATCTCCGGCCGCTGGCGGGGCGCCAGGACTCAGCCTCGCCCCAGAGGAATCGCGATGCCGAGATGGGCCGACAGCGCGATCGCGTACGCCGAACTCGATGGCGTGTTCGCCTTCAGATAACGGTATGATACACCCGGGCGGGCGGACCACAGGCCGAAGTCCCGGTCGAGCCCCGCACCGAAGTCGAGCCCGATGCCGATGTCCGGAGGCTCCCCCTCGGTGCCCGCCCGGGTCGTACCGACGAGGATTCCGCCGCGCAGCCACGCCCCCACCGACAGGTACGGCGAGCGCGGCACCCACTCGACACCGAGGGCTCCATGGTTCCCGGCGATGGTGATGTCACGCTCCAGGCAGAATCCCTCTACGCACCCGAAGGCCGTCCGGTAGTATCCGCCGAAGGCCCACAGACTGGGAATGACTTCGCTTCTGACCACGAGATCGAAGGATGGCTTGTAGGCGAGTTCCAGTTCGGCGGCGGACTCCGAGTGGCTGCCGACGCTCACCCCCGCGCGAATCTCCACCCCGACCTGGCCCAGCCAGTCCGGCAGCTGGGCCGAGGCCGACCCCGGAGCCAGCGCCCCGGCGGCAATCGCCACCAAAAGTGTCCGTATAGTCAACGTATGCTCCCGGTTGCAACCGGACGGCCAGCTCAAAACGTCCGAATTCTGATGTTCCTGAACCACACCGGATCTCCGTGGTCCTGGAGCCCGATGTGCCCGGCGGCAGCCATCCCGTATCCCGGCCACTCACCGAACTTACTGCGCTGTACCAGCGCTCGCCATTCGTCCGTCCAGAGTTCGTAGACCACGATTCGGACGCCGTTCATCCAGTGTTCTACCTGCGCGCCGCGCACAATGATCCTTACCTGGTTCCATTCGCCAACCGGCCGGGTGACGTCCTCGGTGGGCGCGTGGAGCGCGTAGTTGGACCCCGCCGAGGTCTCGGGCGTGGCCCCGTCGCGGTGGCCGGCATTGTCGAGGAGCTGCATCTCGGGTCCGGTCCAGTACGGCCGGATCTCGTCTTCCGTGGCCCTGTAGAAGATGCCGCTGTTGCCTCCTTCCGAGACCTTCCACTCCAGCGCCAATTCGAAGTCCGCGTACTGGTCGACCGTCATGATCGTGCCGCCTCCGCCTCCGGGGGTGAACACGAGCGCTCCGTCGCGCGCCTGCCACCCAGCCGGGACGTCGTCGCGCCGGTATCCTCGCCACCCGTCGAGCGTGCCGTCAAAGAGCAGCTTCCAGCCGGCTGCCTCCTCTTCCGCGGTCAGGCGGTTGGGCGGGGGGTCCTGGGCCGAGCCGGCCGATACCAGCAGCAAGACCGACATCAGACCCGCTACGCAGCAGGGTGCCGTCAGAGAGAAACCCGAAATCGAGTGCATCGATTCGCCTCCGTTTGCAGCGCCTCATTCGTCGCGGCCGGCGAAGGCCGCGTCAAAGGCATTGTACGACGGCGGAAAGGCAATCTTACGCACGAACGCGCACGCCTCCGCCGCCCCGTGTTCCCGATCCATCCCCGCATCCTCCCACTCGACCGACAGCGGACCCCGGTAGCCCGCGCTGTTCAGGGCCCGGATCACCGCTTCGAAGTCCACCCGGCCCCGTCCGAGGGACCGGAAGTCCCATTGGCGCCGCGGATCCCCGAAGTCGGTGTGGCCCCCGAACACGCCCGCCTCGACCGGTCGCCGGGACCACCACACGTCCTTCATGTGCACATGGTGGATGCGGTTCCCGAATCTCCGTATGAAATCGACGTAGTCGACCCCCTGGTACGCAAGATGGCTGGGGTCGTAGTTGAACCCGAAGGCCGCGTGCCCATCCAGCCATTGCAGCGCCCGCTCGGTCGTGACGATGTCGAAGGCGATCTCGGTGGGGTGGACTTCCAGTGCAAAACGCACCCCCTCGGTCGAGAAGAAATCCAGTATCGGTCCCCAGCGGTCCGCGAATTCCCGGAATCCATCGTCGATCCACTCGCCGGGAATGGGCGGGAAGGAGTAGAGCAGGTGCCAGATGGGACTGCCGGTGAAACCGTTCACCACCTTCACGCCGAGCCGGGCCGCCGCCCTCGCGGTGTCTTCCATCTCGGTGGCGGCGCGGGCGCGGACCCCCTCCGGGTCGCCATTGCCCCACACCCGCGCCGGGAGGATGGACCGGTGGCGCGCGTCGATCCGGTCGCATACCGCCTGACCGACGAGGTGGTTGCTGATCGCGTGAACGGCGAGTCCGTGGCGTGCGAGCAGCTCGTGGCGACCCCGGCAATACGAGGGATCGGCGAGCGCGGCCCGAACGTCGAAGTGGTCCCCCCAGCAGGCGAGTTCCAGGCCGTCGTAGCCCCAGGCGGCGGCCTTCCCGGCCAGGACCTCCAGCGGCAGGTCGGCCCACTGGCCGGTGAAGAGGGTGACGGGGCGGTTCATGGGAGTGCCGTCCAGCGCCCCCGCGCAGCCGCATCGAGCACACCGGCGATGAAACGCACGCCGCGCAGGCCATCGTTGTGGTCGGGGAAGTCACAGTCCAGCGGACCCGGCTCAGCACCGGCGATCCCGGCCCCGATCACCCTGCCCGCGCACCGGTAGATGTTGGCGAAAGCCTCGATGAAGCCTTCGGGGTGCCCGGGCGGCAGGCGGGTCGCATGCCCAGCCGCCGCGCATAGATAGTCGCTGCCGCGGGTCAGCCGCTGCCGGGGAGCATCCGGGAAGAGCAGATCGAGCGCATTCGGGTCCTCCTGCCGCCAGACCAGGCCCGCGCGCTCACCGTAGACACGCAGCACCAGCCCGTTCTCCTCGCCGGCGGACACCTGGCTGGCGTAGTAGACCCCGCGGGCGCCCCCCGCGAAGCGTACGAGGATGCCCGCGTCGTCCTCCATCTCCCGGCCCTGCACGAGGCTGGCCAGCTCCGCGAAGACCGCATCGATCTTCAGGCCGGTGACGTACCGCACGAGGTTGTCGAGGTGCGTGCCGATGTCGCCGAGCGCGGAGGCGGGACCGGCTTGCGCCGGATCCTGCCGCCAACTCGCCTGCTTGTGACCTTCGTTCTCCAGCCGGGTGGAAAGCCACCCCTGCGAATATTCGGCCACGACCTTGCGCACCGCCCCCAGCCTCCCCGCCCGCACCAGGTGGCGGGCTTCCTTGACCATGGGATAACCCGTGTAGTTGTGCGTCAGCGCGAAGGTGAGCCCGGTGCGCTCCACCTCGCCGCAGAGCGCCTCCGCGCCGGC
>JAPOOQ010000224.1 GCA_026713345.1 Gemmatimonadota bacterium
GCGTACTTGCAGCCGGGATGCCGGTGCCAGAAACACCCGTGGACCATGATCACGGCCCGGTGCTTGGGAAACACGAGATCGGGGGAGCCGGGAAGATCCCTGCGGTGGAGGCGAAACCGGAACCCGAGTCCGTGGGCTATCCTGCGAACGATCATCTCCGGCTCCGTGTCGCGGCCCCGGATCCGGGACATGATCTCGCTTCGTTTCTCCGGGTCGAAGATGTCGGTCATCGCGCGGTTCTTCGATCAATCCGGGCGCAGAGTGATCTCCGTCACGACCCATACCAGATCCCGTCCGGGCGGTGCCCAGGGCTCGACCGAAACCAATAGCTTGTGACCTTCGCGCACACCGTCGTTGGCAGCGTCTCTTGCCGACACGAAAGCGGAAAGTTCAGCGACTATCGGTTGCCCCGCAGCGGCTTCGCCGTCACGCATGCGAATCAGATGCCACCGTCCCGTGCCCAGCTGTCCGAGAATCCCGCTTGTGATCGGGTTCGACGGCAACCCGAAGTGCCTGGGCATGTTGATGTTGCGATCAAGGCTCATCACAGTGCCCACAAAATCGCGATTTTCCTCTGGGAGCACATCCCTGTAGATCGTGTTCTTCGGACTGGCTCGGCGGGCAGCCTCCACCTTGGCATCCACCTTCATGGCCTCAGCAACGCGCTCTGGGACGATCCGTCCCCGCCGGAGGTGCTCTGTGCGAACCGTGAGCCCGGCGTCGGCTGCGGAAAAGCCCCTCCCGCGCAGCTTTGCGTAACGAGCCGCGGAACATGCATGAACCGGCCAGGGATCGCCCAGCGACTCGAAGAAGACGGCGCTCTGACAGGAGCAGGAGAAGAAAAAGACACGCATCCGGCAGTCGGGACACTTCGTCGGATACGTCCTGGTTTGGCAGGACGGGTGGTGTTGAGGAACATAACCGGTCACTGTCGCGACTCCCATTCCCTTTGTGTTGATAGTGCTCCGCCCTGCGATGGGGGCCAAGCCGCATCCGTTTCCAGCTCCCCACCCCCCACCAACCCCTTCAGCCCCTCCTCGATCCCCCTCCACTCCTGCCCCAGATCCACCGAGCACACCCGCACCTGCCGCCCCACCAGCTCGAACCGGTAGTCGAACCCGCCGTCCACCGCTGCGTACAGCAACCACCCCTCCGGTTCAGGCTCGCTCACCTCCGCCCCCGCCTCCCAGTTCGTCACATACGCGAAGATCTGGTACAGATTCCCCGCGTTCACCCGCTCGCCCTCCCACCGCCTGTCCAGCGGGTCCTTGTAGAACTTGGTGTCCAGGATGATCGTGCGTGTCGGCGACCGCAGCACGATGTCGGTCTGCATGCGGGGCAGGTGTCGCAGGTCGGTCTCGCTCGCTTCCGCACCGAACCAGTCGATCTTCGGCGCGCTCACCCTGTAGTCCGTCTCGCGCTCACAGAAGGTCTTCACGAACTGCTGGAAGAGCAGTCCCATCTGGTGTTCGTCATCGCGGAAGTCGTTGAACTCTGCCGTCCCTTCCTCCTGATTCACCAGAAGATTCTCGTGGATGATGCGGCAGAGGTGCAGGAGGAAGCTGTAGAACCGGTTGTTCCGGTGGATTCGGACGGTCCGGAACAGACTCGCGGTCAAGGGGACATCGGAGACCGCGTCCAGCTTCCGGTAAAGGCGCCCGGTGTGCCGTCTCAGGGCCGGGTCAAGGGCGTCGACCAGAGCCAGGCCGCGCAGCGTCGCCTTGAGAATTCGGTTCTGCGGCACGTCATGGCTCAGTTCGTCGAAGGCGCAGTGCGTCTTGCCGTTCAGGAGCAGGTTCCGCTTGAGCGTGGTCGCGAAATCGAGTTTCCCCTTGAGCCCCCTGATGTCCTCATGGACCACGAGGTAGTCGCGATCCAGCCCGCGGGAAACAAGCCGCGAGACGCCCTCGTTCAGAACCTTGGCGAACAGGTCGACCAGCCCCCCGAACTCCTCCGATCCGACATCGACCGTCTCCCCTTCCCTGACGTGGTCCCAGGCATAACAGAGGAGATAGTAGATGTTCCTGACCGGAACCTTCACGCCAGCAGCGCCTTGATCTGCTTGTCCACATGCTCGGGACGGTCGAACCAGTATTCCCGTAGCAGGGGCTCGATCTCTCGCTGGACGATCGCTTCGTACCAGGAATCGTCGAGCCCTTCGTCGTCGTCGCCCGGGCAGAAGAAGCTGTGTCCGATCTCGAAGCCCGGCCCGAGGTTCTTGCGATCGGCACGGATCCGCTCGTTCAGAGCCGACAGCCGGTCGACGATCTTGTTGACGAGATCCTCCTCTACTTCCGCCGCGTTGAGGAAATCGCTGAATTGATCGGTCGCGAAGGCGGGATGAAGGCGGATGAACGCAAACCTCCGCCGCAGCGCGTAGTCCACCATCGCAAGTGACCGGTCGGCCGTGTTCATCATCCCGATGAGGTAGAGGTTCGGGGGAACGTGGAAGGGCTCGTCTTCGGGCGAATAGGTCAGCGGAACGGCGTATTCGACACCCCGCTTGTCGGCCTCGATGAGCATCATCAGCTCACCGAAGATCTTGCTGAGATTTCCGCGGTTGACCTCGTCTATGATGAAGACGTACCGGTCATCGGGATTGGCCGCCGCCTCGCGGCAGAACGTGTGGAACATTCCGTCGCGCAGCTCGAATCCGCCGTCGTCGGTGGGCCTGTAGCCCTGGATGAAGTCCTCGTAGGCGTAGCTCTGGTGGAATTGGATCATCCGCACCCTCTCGGGAGCCTTGTATCCGATGACCGAGTAGGCCAGCCGCTTGGCTATGAAGGTCTTGCCGACCCCGGGAGGGCCCTCGAGGACGACATTCTTCTTGCGTTCAAGGGCGTCGATGATGTGTTCGAATTCCGCCTTGGCGAGGAAGAGGTCCTTTCGGGCTTCCTTGAGGGGGTACACTGGCGGAGGCGGTGGAGGAGGAGGCGGGGGCGGGGAATCTCCCATGAGTTCGAAGGCGAAATGAAGCCACTGCTTGTCACTGCTGAAGTCGGTGAGGGTCTTGGTGGTGATGGCACGCTCCTTCGAAAACCGCCAGCGACCCGCCTTCTCCCACCTGACCCGCCGTGTATGTCGGAATTCGGGACGGCTCTCGTCAAACTCATAGTCTGATTCGATGACCCCGTAGCCCAACAGCAACGTGCGCCCCTGCTTGACCAACACATGGTCCCCGGGCTGCATCTCGTGGGCGAACTGATAGCAAGCGAGCGAGTCGTTGTGCGGATTCGGCTTGTCGAGGATGGCACGGATTCGTTCGTGGATCCCTGCCCTGCTGTCGAACTCGTGGAGATCTCCAAGGTCGTCCCATCCGATCGCGATGATACCCTTTCCCCGGAACTCATCCCAGTATCGCGCGCCCGCACCCGGAGCAAACGCCCACACCCGAGCCTCCCCGAACTTCTCCTGATACCATTGCTCGGCCTCTTCCCGAGACGGACGATCGTCGTCATTGCCATTTTCTCCAGAGTTGGGCCGCCAGACCTGCAGATAGGGTTCGTCGTGGAAATCGAAGTCCTCCGCAGCACCCTCTGCCTGAAGCCTCTCACGGACGATGAGCAACTTGCGATCGACGGCTATTCTGTCCTTGTAGTCGACCAGGTTCGGGTCCTCCCCGAACGTCTTCGAGAACGCGCGCACGATGATATTCTTCTGAGACGCCGAGGCGAACGCTTCGAAGTGATCGGGGAAAAGCAGAAACAACAGCATGTGCCGCAGCTGGCGGGTGCGGGTCTCGTCCTGTTCCTTCAGCCACTCCGCAAGATTCCATGGATCCGTGAGCAGGGCTTCGCGTTGCGGCTTCGACAACGCTGTCCATGCCTTCATCGCGAGGATGAAAAAGAGGAATTCCCTCCAGCGATGCGTATTGAAGGCCGTGCCGGGGTTTCCGACGCCGTCCTGAAGAGCCTCGCCGAGCTCAAACGGGGCGTCGGGGAGTGCCTCGCCTGACCACTCCCAGACCTGGCGGATCTGGCGGCGCTTGGTCCCGGGCTGCATTGATCCCGGTGAGCAGAACAGGTACATCACCCAGAACATCTCCGCCGCCAGTTGCTTCGCGCTGGCGGGCGCCCCCGCCAATTGCCTCTCCAGCTTCTGGAAAAAACCGCCCTCACCATAGTCCAGGTTCTCTGCGTAGTGGCGCACCAGGTAGCTCACATTCTCGGAAGTCCAGAGCGATTTCTCGGTGAGCACGGATCCTTCGTTCAGGAGGCAGCGATCGCGCCAACGACGGGCTTCGTGGAGTACCGGGTGGTCGTGGGATGGTCTGGGCATTCCGTCTACTTTCTGAAACCTTGGTGATGGATATGGTGCGAAAAGGCGAACCGCCGGCATGTCCTCCGGAGTGGTCCCCGCACCTATCATGGGGTGAATTCCCAGCAGATGCACCCGGTAGCTCCCGAATCCAGGCCCGCACCCGTGAGAATCAACCGGTACTGGCAGAGCCTTGACGGGCAAATGACATCTGAACTTTACATATCGTCAAGTAAACATTACATATCGTGAGCCTGCAGTGGACTTCGCGAGGGCAGAGAGCCTGGCCACCGAACGCAGCACTCCCAGCCTGGTGCGCTTCCAGGCTGACATGCTTTGGAAGATCCACTTCCGCGGAAGCTCGCGGTATCTGCTCCTGCAGCTCGAGTTTCAGTCGGCACCCGAGCGCTACATGTCCGTGCGGGCCCTCTGCTACGTCGCCCTGCACTACCACGGCCTGATCGGCACGAGAGAACGCCGGACGGAGCTCGCGCCCGGAGGACTGCTGCCGCCGGCGCTGGCAATCACCATCTACAATGGCCGACAACGCTGGACCGCCCCGGAAGACGTCCTCGATCTGATTGAGCCGGTGCGCGGGTGGCTCGCCGAGCGCCAAATAAGAACTACGGCACCAGGTGCTTGACCTGAGGACGCTCGCGCGCCAAGCTCCGATAGCAGCCGAGCCGAACGTGGTGGAGTGGATGGCGAGCATGGAGCTTGACCCCTCGGCCGGAAACGTCACGAGGGTGGTCCGGGAGATGCTCGCGGTCTACGGCGGACCCGAACACGCAAGGCTCCGCGAGGCGTTCCGGGAATGGGTGCTGGGAGCAGCCGAATCGTGGGGAATCGGAGATGAGGTGCTTGAACAGGTGAAGTCGCTGAAGGAGGCTGGAATGATCTACGCAGGCGTGGAAGAGCAGAAGGAGCAGGCACACCGGGAGGGGCTTGGGCGGGGGCGCAAGGAAGGCCGGGCCGAGGGCCGTGCCACCCTGGTCTGCCGGCAAGCCAGGCTGAAGTTCGGTGCACGGACGGCCGAGCGGCTATCCGGGCTGCTGGACGACATCACGGACCCGGAGGCAATTGCCCGAATCGGTGATCAGATCATCGAATGCGGGACGGGGGAGGAACTGCTCGCGCGGGCCGGGCAGGGCTGACCCCTACCTCCGCAACTTCTCCGGCAGGCGGTACACGACGATACTCGGGATGTCCATGTCGTCGGTTTCCCAGTAGGCGACCAGGCCGCCGGGGCCGAAGGCGACGGGCATCCGCAACCCGCCCTTGGGGAATGTGCCGACGTAGCTGCCCTCGGGGTCGAACACGTCGATCAGGCCGTCGTAGGCGTCGATCATCGGATCCTGGCGCTGCACCCACACGAACCCGTCCGGCGTGGCGCGAATCTCGCCGATCACGGGGACTTCGGGGTAGAACGTCATCTTCTCGAGGGTCTCGAGCATGGCCGCCCGCGCTTCCCTCCGTGCGGCTTCCATGTCGAATCCTGGTATCTCGGAGCCCCCGGCGGAGGTCTCCGTTTCGGCTTCGCTTTGCAGTTCTTCGCGCGCCTTGGACTCGATCGCGGGCGTGACCGGCTGCGGAGCAATCGGGCGCGTCAGCGTGTTGAGTACGGCGCCTTCCCGGACGATACGGACGGTGTAGGTGGACGAGTCCGCATAGGCGATGGCACCGCCGGGCAGCACGTCCCACACGAGCTCGGGCTCGAACATCGGTGCCTCGGCGAGGGTGCTCATCATGCTTGCCAGGTCCCCAAGCTCAAACTCTGCGGCGGCGCTGTCGGGTCGCGGTGGACGCCACGCCTCGAGCACGACTTCACCGGCCATCACTTCGCCGGCGAGGTCGAGCGCCTCGATCATGCGTTCGTCAGCCGCTTCCTCCTCGGGTTCGCTTCCCATCAACTCGGACAGGGCGCCGAACATTCGGCCGATGCTGGCGTCCTCGCCCTGTGCGTAGAGGATCCCCGGGCGCGGGCCGGGACGCATGACCCGCGTCATACTGGTCGGCAGGTCCAGTTGCCCTGTCGCCGGACGCCATCGTACGATTCGCTCGATCCTGCCGTCGGCGCTGAAGAGCTGGACACCGTTGCGGTCGAAGTCGTTCACGGCCAAGCTGCCATCGGGCCAAACGATCACACCGAAGATCAACCCGAACTCCCCCGGCCCCTCGCCCTCCCGGCCGATCGTCGTGACCAGCGAGCCGTCCGGCCCGACCTTCAAGATGTGGTGTGCTGCCCCGTCCACCACATACAGGTTGCCGCTGCCGTCGAAGGCCACGTCGCCGCGCCGGGTGAACTGCGCCCACTCCGGCGCATCGAGCCCGCCGGCCCGCCACACCTCGGAGAAGTCCCAGGCCAGGGGTACGTCCTGGGCCCCGAGCACTGTCGGGAACAGGACCGGGATCAGGAAGGCGATCGCTCGCGTGCAGTGTCTCATTGCTACACCGTTCGCTTCCCCAGGCGGAAACTGAAACCGCCGCTCGATTCAGGTTCGTCCACGACCACTTCCTCTGGGGCGTCATCGGGCCCGCCAACGCCTACCTTGCCGGAGATTGCCGCGACGGCGTCGGCGACCGACTCGTGGACCGGGATGATCTTGTCGAAGCCGCTGAGCCTTACGACGCTGTCGATCCCCTCCGGGAGTCCGCACAGGCCCATCGCCTTGCGCGGCCCCCGGAACCTCTGGGACATGTCCAGAAGGACGCGCAGGCCCGCGCTGCTCATGTAGGTCAGCTGGCCACAATCCATGGCGAAAGTGCGTTCGCCCTCCGGGATACCTTCCTTCAGGGCCTCGTGGAGGACCGCGCAATTGCCGCTGTCAACGCGACCGGACAACGACGCGACGAGCACTCC
>JAPOOQ010000225.1 GCA_026713345.1 Gemmatimonadota bacterium
ATCATCGCCAGCAGGATCCCGACCGGCAGCGCGATCACCGCCACCAGGCCGCTCCGCAGGTGGAAGAGGAACACCAGGCACACCAGTCCCACGATCAGCAACTGCTGCACCAGGCTCGTGCGGATGCTCCCCACCGCTCGGTCGATCAGTGAAGTGCGGTCGTAGGCGACTTCGATCTCCACACCTTCCGGCAGCCCCGGCCCGAGTTCGTCCAGGCGAGCGCGCACGTCCCGGATCACGCGCCGCGTGTCCGCGCCGGGCCGCACCACGACAATCCCGCCCACCGTCTCCCCCTCCCCATTCCACTCTGCCAGCCCGCGGCGGCTCTCCGGCCCCAGCGTCACCCGCGCCACGTCCTCCACGAGGATCGGCGTGCCGTCCGGCCCCACACCGAGCCCGATCCGGCGGATGTCGTCCACCGACCGGATGTACCCCAGCCCCCGGATCATGAACTCCTTCTCGCCGACCTCGATCAGACCGCCGCCCACATCGCTGTTGCTCTCCTGAATGGCGGTGCGGATCGTAGAGATCGGCAGCCCGTACGCACGCAGCCGGTTCGGGTCGACGGTCACCTGGTACTGGCGCACGAAACCTCCGACACTGGCGACTTCGGACACCCCCGGGACGGCCGTCAGCTCATACTTCAGGAACCAGTCCTGGATCGAGCGCAGCTCCCCGAGGTCATGCCGGTCGGAGCGCAGCGCATACATGTACGCCCAGCCGACCCCGGTCGCGTCAGGCCCGAGTTCCGGCGTCACCCCCGGCGGCAGCTGCCCGGCGATCGAGCTCAGGTACTCGAGGACGCGGCTTCGGGCCCAGTAGAGGTCCGTCCCGTCTTCGAAGATGACGTACACGAAGGACACGCCGAAGAACGAATACCCGCGCACCACCTGCGCAAAGGGAGCCGCCAGCATCTGCGTGGTGAGGGGATAGGTGACCTGGTCCTCGACGATGCGGGGCGCCTGGCCCGGATACTCCGTCTGGATGATGACCTGGACATCGGAAAGGTCCGGGATCGCGTCGATGGGCGTGCGAGTGAGGGAGAACGTGCCCGTGGCGACAACTGCCAGGGTGCCGAGGACGACCAGGAGGCGATTCCTGATCGACCAGTCGATGATGCGTGCGAACATGGTCGGGCCTCCTCAGGACACAGGCGGCTGATGTCGGTGCTGCATCGGCGCTGCCGTGTCGGGCTCCGTCTCGCCCGCACCGCCCAGCAGTTGCGAAATGGCCGCCCGCAGATTCGCGTCGGAGTCGATCAGGAACTGCGACGAAACCACGATCATTTCCCCCTCGGCAAGCCCCGACGCCACCTCCTGCATCCCCCCGCTCTCCATCCCCAGCACCACCTCGCGCGGCTCGAAGACCCCGCCCCCCCGCGCCACCACCACCACCGTGCGCGTCCCGCTGTGCAGGATCGCCTCCGACGGCACCATCACCGCATCGACCGCCCCGCTCGTGCGCACCGTCACGTTGACGTACATCATCGGCCTGAGCCGCAGGTCGGGGTTGGCGACCTCGACGAACGCGGTGAGCGTCCTGGTCTGCGGGTTCACCGCGGGCCGAAAGAACAGGATCCTGCCGCTCCACTCCCGCCCGGGGAAGGCATCGGCCTCGACCACCACGGCCTGCCCCTCGCGAACGTGCCGCAGGTCGTCCTCATAGAACTCGGTCTCGGCCCAGAGCGTGGAGTGATCCGCGATCTTGAGGACCGTCATGCCGGGTCCGAGCTTCATCCCCTCCATCGAGTCGCCCATCTTTTCGACGATGAAGCCGGAGGCGGGCGCGAAAACCCGCACCGTGCGGGTGACCTCGCCCGACTCGGCGAGTTCGTCGATCTGCTCGGCGGTCATGTCCCAGTAGAGCAGGCGCTCCCGGGACGCCTCGAGGAGGGACCGGGCCCGCTCGATGGCTTCCGGGTAGGCCCCGCCGTCCCGCAGGCGGCCGACATAGTCTATCGCGCCGAGGAATTCGCGCTGCGTCGTGACCAGCTGCGGACTGTAGATCTCGAAGAGGACGTCGCCCCGGTCGACCGTCTCGCCGACATTGTTGACGCTGGCCTGCTCGATCCAGCCCTCGTACTTGGTCTGCACCGAGACGACCCGCTCCTCGTTGTGCGCCAGGATGCCGACCGTGCGGATGGAGACCGGCAGCACGCCGCGGTGCACCATGGCCGTGCGCACCGCGAAGTTCTGCAGGAAGGCCTGGCTGACCCGGATTCCGCCATCGGCTTCCGCTCCGGAATCGGCGGCCGCCGCGTCCGCGTATACCGGGACCAGGTCCATCCCCATGGGGGACTTGCCAGGGCGATCGGATGTGTAGTTGGGGTCCATCGGGGCCCGCCAGTAGAGGACTTCGCGCTCATCGTCGGCGGGCATCGCCATGCCCTCGTGATCCGCCATCCCCATGGGCTCGACCCCATCCCGTCCACCTGACCCACCCCGCATCAGCAACGCGGTCCCGCCGACGCCGGCCATCACGCCGATCGCCACGAGACCCGCCCCGCGCATTCTGTTTCTGCCGTTCATGATCCTTCCTCCGGAAAAGCCGAGCCGATGGCCCGTTCCATTTCTGCCAGCGCCTTCATGTAGTCGGCCTGCAGGCGCGCAAGGCCGAGGCGCACGTCAAG
>JAPOOQ010000226.1 GCA_026713345.1 Gemmatimonadota bacterium
CGGCCGGGGCGGCGGCGGCGCTGGGCACTCTTCCCGGCCGCATCCGCGGCGCCGGACAGGAACCGGCCTTCACCCTCTGGTCCTGGGTGAGCGGCGGCCGCGGCTACGACGCCGACGAGTGGCGACGCCAATTCGCCCGGCTGCGCCAGGCCGGCTTCCACGGCGTGCTGGCCAGCGGGCCCATCGAACTCGTCTCGGGGGCCGCGCACGATGAGGGGCTCGAGTACCACCGCTGGTTCTGGACGATGAACCGCAACGGCGATGCCTGGGCGAAGGAGAACCACCCCGAGTGGTTCACGATAAGCCGCAACCTGGAGTCGTCGCTCGAGAAGCCGCCCTATGTGAACTACTACAGGTGGGTATGCCCATCACGCGCGCCCGTACGCGAGTATCTGAGTGGTCGGGCAGGCGAGCTGGCCGCGAATCCGGCCGTCGACGGGGTCCACCTCGACTACGTGCGTCACTGCGACGTGATCCTGCCGCGTGGCCTGTGGGCGCAATACAACCTCGTGCAGGACGTCGAGCACCCCGAGTTCGACTTCTGCTACTGCGACGTCTGCCGCGAGCAGTTCGCCGCGCTCGACGGCCGCGACCCGCTCGATATTCCCGACCCCACGGCCGACGAGGCGTGGCGGCGCTTCCGCTGGGACAGCGTGACCGGCGCGGTGCGGGACATCTCGGCGGCGGTGCACGAGCAGGGCAAGCTCATGAGCGCGGCGGTCTTCGCGACCCCCGGGGAAGCGCGGCGGCTGGTGCGGCAGGCGTGGGACGAATGGCCGCTGGACCGGTTCTTTCCCATGCTCTACCAGCGCGCCTACGCGGAGGATATCGCGTGGATCGGCGACTGTGTGCGCGAAGGGGTAGCCGCGCTGGCGAGCGGCGGGGTGGAGGGCGGCCCTCGCCCCGGAACGCCGCTGAACGCGGGGCTGCAACTGCGGTGGCTCGAACCGGATCAACTGGCCGAGGCGGTGGCGACGGCGCGGGACGCGGGGGCGGCGGGCGTGTCGCTGTTCGAGCTGCGACGGCTCAGCGACGAACACCTGGCCGCGCTGCGGGGGGTGGTGGGGTGATGTCATCCGCCCTGTTGGCCGTGACCGCCGGAAGTCTCACCCGAAAATGCCGGGAGTTCTGCTGATGAAACGCAGGGAGTTTCTGAAGACGACGGGTACCGCCGCGCTGGCGGGGGGGCCAGCTGTTACAGCCGTCCTGTCAGGCTGCGCTCCCGAGGAGCACCGGGAGACCCCGCAAGCCTCGGCGAGCAGGCTCCCCGACTTCAGCGTCTGGACCTGGGTGCACGGCAACCGCGACTACGACGCTGACGAATGGCGGCGACGTTTCGCGCGGCTTCGCGAGGCCGGGTTCGACGCCGTTCTCGTGGGCGGCGGGGACACCGAACTGGTCTCGGCTGCCGCCCACGCCGAAGGCCTCGAATACCACCGCTGGTTCTGGACGATGAACCGCAACGGCGACGCCTGGGTGACGGAGAACCACCCCGAGTGGTTCACGGTCAGCCGCAACCTGGAGTCCTCCCTCGACCACCCGCCCTACGTGGGCTACTACAAGTGGGTGTGCCCGTCCCGCGCACCCGTTCGCGAGTATCTGAGCGGCCGCGTGGGCGAGCTGGCCGCGAACCCGGCCATCGACGGCGTTCATCTCGACTATGTCCGCCACTGCGACGTGATCCTGCCGCGCGGGCTGTGGGAGACCTACGACCTGGTGCAGGATGTGGAACACCCCGAGTTCGACTTCTGCTACTGCGACGTGTGCCGCGAGCAGTTCGCCGCGCTCGACGGCCGCGACCCGCTCGACATCCCCGACCCCCCATCCGACGAAGCGTGGCGCCGCTTCCGCTGGGACAGCGTGACCGGTGCGGTGCGGGAGCTGGCCAGCGCGGTCCACTCCCATGGCAAGCCCATCACCGCGGCGGTCTTCCCCACGCCCACAATCGCACGCACCCTGGTCCGCCAGGCGTGGGACGAATGGCCCCTGGACCGCTTCTTCCCGATGCTCTACCACAGCTTCTACCTGGAGGATATCCCCTGGATCGGCGGCGGGGTGCGTGAAGGGGTCGCCGCGCTGGCCGATGGCGACGTTGACGGTGGCCCGCCTGCCGGAACGCCGCTGAACGCCGGCCTCTACCTGCCGGTGCTGGACCCCGACCAGCTGGCAGAGGCGGTCGGCACCGCTCGGGACGCCGGAGCCGCCGGCGTGTCGACCTTCGAAATGCACGGGCTCACCGATGAGCACCTTGCGGCGCTGCGGGCGGTATTGTAACATTGACCATGGTCATGACCATAGTCATATCGTAGCTCGAAGCAGGAGACGACCCCCATGAAGGTCCATCCCGAAGAGCCGGGTGAATCCCGTACCGTCAAGGCATCGGAATTCAAGGCCACGTGTCTCAGGTTGATGGACGAAGTGGCGGAGAGCGGAGAGGAGATTGTCATCACAAAGAATGGACGGCCGACGGCAAGGCTCCTTCCATACCGCAAACGACCCGGCCAGTGGTTCGGGGCCGACCGCGACAAGATCGAGATCCTTGGTGACATCACCTCCCCGATAGACGTGGAGTGGGAGGCCATGGTGGACCCGGACAGGGTCCTGGATCCGGGTGACCGCTGAACCGATGATCCTGCTGGACACCCACGTGCTCCTGTGGTCGAGGCTCGGTGCACGGAAGATTGGACCCGGGTCCCTGGAACTGGTCGAGCGGGCCTGGCGGGAGGCGACTCTGGCCGTATCCGCGATTTCGTTCTGGGAGGTCGCCATGTTGCACCGCAGGGGGCGCATGAAGTTGCTGCAGGACGTCACGGCCTGGCGAACGCAGCTGCTGGACGATGGCCTCGTCGAGATCCCGGTCGATGGCACAATCGCCATTCGCGCCAACGGGCTTTGGGCCTTCCACGCCGACCCCGCCGACCGCATCATCGTCGCGACCGCGCTCGGGGGTCATAGCCTGCTCACGGCCGACAGGCAGATTCTCTCCTGGGACGGTCACCTCAAGCGGTTGGACGCCCGACAGTAGCGATTGGGAAGAAAGTGATGATACCAAGCATGTGCATGAGCGATCCCGGCCTTGCCCGGCAGGGCCAATGGCCAACGATGCAGTCAGGACAACGCCTGGCGCTACCGACAACGGTCGCCTCCGCCGCAGCCCTCGCCGCAACCCTCCTCGCCTGCGGCTCTCCGTCAGGCGATGGTGGCGCCGAACTCCGCTTCGCCGTCGCAAGCTTCCAGCACGAGACCTGCACCTTCTGCCCCGGCGGCGACACCGAGGTCGATGACTGGCTCCGCTACAGCGAGCCGCTCTCGGGTGAGGCGCTGCTGTCGTCCGGCGGCTACATCGGCGGCTTCGTCGAGCGGGCCCGCGAACTCGGCGATGTGGAGCTCCTGCCGCTCACCTCGCCCGTCGGGGTTTTCGGCGGATCGTCGCGCAGCTGGAACACGAAGGAGACCTTCGACCACTTCCTGAACACGATGCTGGCCGAGCTGGAAGAGCAGCTGCCCGTCGACGGGGTGTTCCTGGCGCTGCAC
>JAPOOQ010000227.1 GCA_026713345.1 Gemmatimonadota bacterium
CCGCCCTCGCCGCCGCCGACCTCGCCCCCACCCTCCCCCCCGACCTCCCCCTTCGCGTCCGTCGCTACTGGGAGTCCCTCGGCGACCACCTCGCGCTCCGCTTCGAGCTCCACAACGCGGGCGCCGCGCCCGTGGAAATCGGCGCGCTCGGCATTCCGATGGTCTTCAACAACATCCTGTCCGGGCGGACGCTCGACGAGGCGCACGCGGTCGCGTCCTTCCACGACCCCTACATCGGCCGCGACGCCGGTTACCTCCAGGTCACACGCCTCAGCGGCCACGGGCCCACCCTGCTCGTCGTCCCGCTCGGCGACACCCCCTTCGAGGCGTACAACCCGCTCCTCAGCGATCCGACTCCGCGCAGCGTCACCTTCGAAGGCTTCTACGAGTGGATGGCGCACAGCCGCGCCTACGCCGAGGACGAGTGGAGTGAAGCAGACGCCTGGAATCCGCCGACCTCGGCCACGCTGGCGCCCGGCGAGACCCGTTCCTATGGAGTCAGGTTCCTCCTGGCCGACGAGATCCGCGCGATCGAGCCCACCCTGCTCGCGGACGGACGGCCGGTGGCGGTCGGGGTGCCTGGCTATGTGGTGCCGATGGACATCGAGGGCCGGCTCTTCCTGAAGCACGCGGCGGGAGTGCGGTCGCTGGAGGTGGAGCCGCCGGGAGCGCTCACGATCACGCCGTCCGCGGAGCCGGGAGGGGCGCTCGCGGTCGCGGCCGCCGACCCGTCCGAATCCGGCTGGAACGCCTATGACGTGCACGGTCGGTCGTGGGGGCGCGCGCGCCTCACGGTCACGTACCAGGACGGGCTGCAGCAGACCATCCACTACAAGGTCATCAAGCCGGCCGCCGAGGCGGTCGCCGACCTGGGCCGCTTCCTCACCACCGAGCAGTGGTTCGAGGTACCCGATGATCCGTTCGGGCGCAGTCCGTCGGTCATCAGCTACGACTACGACGAGCGGCGGCAGGTCACCGAGGACAACCGGGCCTGGATCGCGGGCATCGGGGACGAAGGCGGCTCCGGGTCGTGGCTGGCCGCGATCATGAAGCAGCTCGTGCAGCCCGACCCGGGCGAGCTCGCGAAGATGCAGCGCTTCGTGGACGAGGTCGTGTGGGGGGGGCTCCAGTACGCCGAGGGCGAACTCGCCCACGGGGTCCGCAAGAGCATGTTCTACTACCAGCCGGACGAGATGCCCGAGGGGACATACAGCGAGGATGTCCGCTACGGCGGGTGGTCAAGCTGGGACCGCGAGCACGCGATGACGGTCGTGCGCTCCTACAACTACCCGCACGTCGCCGCGCTGCACTGGGCCCTGTACCGGCTGGCCCGCAATCAGGAAGGCCTGGTCACCAATCACTCCTGGGAATGGTACCTCGACCGCGCCTGGCGGACCGGCGAGGCGATGGTGGAGCACGCCGGGCACTACTCGCAGTTCGGCCAGATGGGTGGGACGGTCTTCCTGCTGATCCTGCTCGACCTGCAGCGGGAAGGCTGGACCGGGCAGGCCGCGGCATTGGAGGCCACGATGCGGGCGCGCGCCGAGGTGTGGCGCGAACTCGGCTACCCCTACGGAAGCGAGATGCCGTGGGACTCGACCGGGCAGGAGGAGGTATACGCCTGGTGCAGGTACTTCGGCTTCGACGAGAAGGCTCTCGTGACGCTGAACGCGATCCTCGCCTATACTCCGGCGGTCCCGCACTGGGGGTACAACGGGAGCGCGCGCAGGTACTGGGACTTCCAGTACGCAGGCAAGCTCCGCCGCGTCGAGCGCCAGCTCCACCACTACGGCTCTGCGCTGAACACCATCCCCGTGCTGTCGGAGTACCGCGACCACCCCGACGACCTCTACCTTTTGCGCGTCGGGTACGCGGGCATGATGGGCGGGATCGCGAACATCACGCAGGACGGCTTCGGCCCCAGCGCCTTCCACGCCTACCCCTCCACGCTGCGGATCGACGGGTACTCGGGGGACTACGGGCCCGGGTTCCTGGGACACGCGATCAACACGGGCACGTATGTCGTGAGTGATCCGGAGCTTGGGTGGTTGGCGTTTGGGGGGAACCTGAGTGGGGGCGATGATGCCATCCGCGTGACTCCGCTCGACGCGGCGCGCTCCCGCGTGTACCTGGCGCCGCTGGGGCTGTGGCTGACGCTGGATGCGGGGACGTTCGAGGCGGTGGAGCTATCCACCGACGGGGTGAGGGTGACCCTTTCCCCGGCGTCGGCCGCGGTGCCGAATGCGCGGCTTCGGGTCGAGCAGCCCACCAACGTGGACGGCGTCGGGAGGATCGGACCGGCCAGCTCGTACGAGGTGGAAAGGGGCGCCTATGTGGTGCCGTTGGGCGACAGGCCGACCGTCGTGGTGCTGGACGGCGTCACGCCGGGCGCACAGGACGCCGGGTGCGTTCAGCCCGTCAGGACAGTCGCGCAGCTGGACTCGGCGGTTGTCGCGACACGGAACCTGCTGGAGGCCCAGCCGGCCTCTGCGGACCTGCGCTGCCGGATGGCCGCGCTCCGCATGCAGCGTGGGCACTACGAGGAAGCCGATTCGATGCTGGCGAGTCTGCTCGCCGACGACCCCGACCAGCTCGATGCTCTCCTCACCCAGGCAGTCCTGCGGCGGCGCCAGCACCGGTTCGAGGACGCGGGCCGGATCCTGTCCCACGCCGATGAACGAGCGGGGGCCAACTCCGAGACGGGCCAGCTGGCGAACCAACGCCACGACTTCCACCTCCTCCGCGGTCGGTTGGCGCTCGACGCGATGAACATCGCCAAAGCCGATTCCATCTACACCGGCATCCTCCAGAGCGATCCCAACCTGGCGGAGGCCAGGCTCGGGGCGGCCGAGATCGCCTTCTGGCAGCACCGGAGCAACGATGCGCGGGAGCTTCTGCAGGGTGCGCTTTCCATCGACCCGCAGCTCTCTGCCGCCCACCTGCTGGCGGCGCGCATCCACCGTGAGGCACAGGAAAACGCCGAGTGGAGGGCGTCCGTGCACCGGGCCGTCGAGGTCGATTCGCTCTTCGCCAACGCGCACGCCCAACTGGCCACGGTATTCCGGAATGACAGCGCGATCGCGGAGGCCTATCACCACGCGCACTTCGCCATCGACCTCGATCCGTACTCCCAGGGTGCCCACAGCTACCTGGGCAACGGCGGTTCGCTCCTCGGTTACGACTCGGTGCCTGCGGACCCCGCCGAGTTCGACGGCCGCGTCGGCGAACTGCTGGCCCTGGGTGACGAACACCTCCTGACCCGTCGCTACGAGGAGGCGATGGGACCATTCCAGGAGGTCCTGGCACTGGACCCCGGCAATGTCGTCGCGCTCATGGGGATTGGCACGGCACACTACCAGCTGGGTGACTACGAGGCCGCACTGGAGTGGTTCGAGCGCATCCTGGCCGACCATCCCGGATACGGCCTCGCGCACTACGGCGTCGCCATGGTCCTCGGGCGCATGCGGGACCGCGTGATTGTGGGGCTGGACGAGATGCGGGTGGTCTTCGCTGGGCGCGACGCGCCCGAGCCGGAAGGGCTGCGCGAGGTGTTCCCCGACTACGGAAGACTCGACGAGGAACTCCAGAAGATCGTCCGCCTGTCCGTGGAACCGTTCAGCAACTTCCTGCCCGCAATGGCGGATCGCGGCGCCACCTTCCATCTGCTTCCGTTCCACAAGCTGCTTTGGCAGTCGCCCCACAAGGAGTCCAGCCGCGGAAGGTACACCTTCGACCTGCGGCTGTGGGACGACGTGAAGGGTCAGGGCGGCTTTCACGCCGTCGGCGGCGAGGAATGGGTGCGGGGCGTCCGCTACCAGCGCTGGAACGTCATCACGCACGAGTTCACGCACCAGGTGCACCAGATGCTGCCCGACGATCTTCGCGAGGAGATCTCCCGGCTCTTCGAAGTGGCCAGGGCGGAACGGCGCACGCTCGACTACTACGCCGACTTCAACGAGATGGAGTACTTCGCACAGGCCGCCGAGGCCTTCATCTCCGAGGTGAAGTTCGTCGATCAGCGGGGAACTTCCGGGCACACCCGGGCTCTGCTCGCCGAGAAGGACCCGGCGCTGTTCGAATTCCTCAGCCGGGTAAACGAGCGGTTGGCGGGGGCGCAGCCTTCGCGCCATCAGGAGCGAGGTCGTGAGCAACGCAGATAACGCCGGCCCGAGCCGCCGCCAGTTCATCCGGACCACCGGCCTCGCCGCACTGGGCACGACCCTGGCGACGCCGGATGCTGCGGCCGCCGAGCACCCCGGGACGGACCCTCCACTGCCGCCCACCCCCATCCCCGCCACCCGCTTCGCGGTCACCTTCGACGACGGCACGATCACCAGCCTGCGCTGCGCGGACGACACCGTCGAAACCGAGTACGTGGCGCCGGACGCCCGCCTCGGCGAGGTCGTCCTGCGCTACCGCGCGGCGGGCGACTCCGGCGCGGGACGCGGCGCCCGCCCCGGTGACCCCCCTCCACCGGCACCCGGACCCTGGCGCCGCTTCGACACCGGCCAGGACTCGGCCCGACGCGACTGGACGATGGGCCCGGACAGCCTGGAGCAGCGCACCACGGTGACACGGGCGCCCGGGACGGCCGCGCCCGAAGTGGAACTCGGCTTCTCGGTGGCCAACGAGTGGCTCCGCTGGACGATCACCCTTCGCAACCGGACCGAAGCGCCCATCGAGATCGGCGACCTCGCGATCCCGTTCCCCATCCACCCGAACCGCCCGGAGAGCGGCACCCCGTCCCCTCCCCTCCTCAAGCACAGCCTGGTCGCGGGGCACGGCTCCTGCCTCCTCTGGTCGCGCGCCAACAGCGTGGGCCCCTACCTCCTCATCACACCCGACGACCACACCAGCCTGGAGTACTGGGAGGCCGACGGCGGCTACCGCGCCTTCATCCACTCCGCGGCGGCGGGGGCCGTGGCGGCGGAGCGCGGGTGCAACTGGCGGCAGCCCAACACCTCGCTCGTGCTCGCCTCGGATGAGGAGCGGTCGTACTCGCTGACGATGCGGTGGGCGGAGGACTACCACCACGCGCGGGATGTCCTCGTCGAACAGGGCCTCGTGGACGTGCATGTCGTACCGGGAATGACGGTGCCCACCGACCTCCGGGCCTGCTTCGCGCTCCGCTCCCGGGAGCCGATCCACGGGGTGGACGCGGAGTACCCGGACGAGACCGAACTGCGCCGGGTGGGCACCAGCGGCGACTTCGAGATCCACGAGGTCGCCTTCTCGCGGCTCGGCGAGAACCGCCTCACGGTGCGGTTCGGCGACGACCGTCACATGCACCTCGAGTTCTTCGCCACCGAGCCGCTCGAGACGCTGATCGCGAAGCGCGGAGCCTTCATAGCCGCGCACCAGCATCGCGATCCCGCCCTCTGGTACGACGGACTGCTGGCCGAATGGGCCATGGACACGCACGTCCTGCTGGGGCCCGACAACTACGACCGCATCGTCGGCTGGCGCATCTACGAGGTCACCTGCGACGACCCCGGCCTCAGCAAGCCGGCCTTCCTCGCCTCGAAGAATGCGGAGCACCCCGTCCAGGAGGAAATCGATGCGCTCGACCACTACATCGAGAACTTCGTCTGGGGCGGATTGCAGCGGACCACCGAGGAGACCTTCGCATACGGGATCTACGGCATCCCCGACTGGAAGACGAACCGCGAAAGCGAAGATCCCGGACGGGCTGGCCGGCAGCACCTGTGGCGCATCTACGACTACCCGCACATCACGCTCATGTACCTGAGCATGTACAAGGTTGCGCGAAACCACCCGTACATCCGCACGGCGATGACCGCCGAGGAGTATCTGCGGCGCGCCTACGGCACCGCACTGGCCCTCTTCACGATCCCTTGGGAGACCACGCGCTGGTCGGCGGACGGGACGGGGCTGATGAACGGGCTGGTCGTCGAGGACGTCGTCGCGGCGCTCTTCGCCGAGGGGATGCAGGAACAGGCGGAGCGGCTGCTGCCGCATTGGGAGCGAAAGGTGCGCACCTTCGTCATCGACCGCCCCGACCTCTTCCAATCGGAGTACTCCTTCGACACCACCGGCTTCGAGGAAACGCACGCGCTGGCGAAGTACGCGCTGCGGATCGCCGACCCGGGACCGCCGGAGGAGCCGCGCGAGGTCCGTGTGGGGTGGGTCGACTTCCCGCCCTCGGAGCGCATCCCGCTCGATGCGGCCAAGGAGTTCATGGAGCTCCAGATGGCCGCGAACATCTTCTGCCGCGGCTGGCTGGAACACGCCTACTACCTCCTCGGCAGCGACATCCGCAGGACCGAGGGCAACTCCTACACGCTCTCCTACATGTCCCAGATGGGCGGCTGGAGCGTGCTCGACTACGCGCTTCACCACACGGACGACCCCTGGGCATACCTGCGGCTCGGCTACGCCTCCTTCCTGAGCGCCTGGGCCCTGATGAACACCGGCACCCCCGAATCCGACTACGGCTACTGGTATCCGGGACCGGAGAACGACGGCGGCGCGGGCGGCGGCTTCGAGCCCGCCCCGTACGGCGAGACCTGGCTCGACCAGCCGCATTCGCGCGGGTCCTGGTACTACTCCTGCGAGATCGACCTGGGATTCTGCGGGGGGCTGCGGTGCGCGAGGACGGTCATCGCGGACGATCCACTCTTCGGGCGATTCTGTTTCGGGGGGGAGTGGCGGGGAGCGGGGGGCGGCGCGGGCCCCACGGGCGTCGAGGTCGTGCCGCGGGACGGGGTTCGGCGGCGGTTCCACGCGATGCTGGGGGACGGGCGCCTGCACATCGAGACGGAGGTGGATCGGTTCGCGGCGGAGCGCCCGATCTTCGTGGCGGAGGATCTCTCGGTGCTGCGCTTTGAGCTGGAGAGCGGGAATCCGGTGGCGCACCGGAATGCGGTGCGGGTGGCTGGGCTGCCGACTGGCGGGTACAGGGTGCTGCGGGAGGGGGCGGAGGTCGCGGCGTTCGAGGTGATGGACGGGGGTGCGGTGCGCTTCGAGGTGCCGGTGGGTGGGGGTGGGGGGTCGGGGTTGGTGACGGTGGTTCTCACCGCCTCCAGGCAACCACGCCAGGCAACCCGCCGCTGACCATGATCTCGAGCCCCGGTTCCGGAGCCAGCCCGTCAAGAGCTCCCGGTACCATGGCGCCAGCCGGCAGATCCCTCATGATCGCCCGCACCTGCCCCGTAACCGGATCGCGCATGATCGCCATCGGCGGTTCGCTCCCCTCCCGCATCTCCACCGAGCCGTCCGGCCCGGTGAGAACGAGGCTTGCCAGGTCCAACTCCCATCCGGCCTCCACCGGAAGCGCGAACATGAAGCCGGAACGCCCGTCGCCATCCATCACTTCCTGCATCTCGAAGCTCAGGGAGAACAGCTCACTCCCGTCCGCGCGCCGGCCCGTCATCTGGTATGGCCCCGGGAAGTGCGGCACGACCGGCGACGTCTCGACGAGGAAGGTGGGATCGAGGTGGAGCGCACCGTCCGCGGAAGCTCCGCCGGACACGAGGAGCGTCCGCGTGGCGGCGGATGCCTGAACCTCGGTCGTGTCGGCGAGACGGAAGCGCAGCGCATTCGTGAAGTAGTAGTCGCTGACCCAGGCCGGATCGCAGTAGCTCATGAAGTCCGCCCAGCTGGAGGGTACCAGTGACCCTCCGTCGCGCGGATCGTACCCCCACACGCCTGTCCGCGCGCCGGGGTACGGGAAGGTCGGGTCAACGCCCGCAGGATTCCCGCAATCCGTATGGCGCAGGTTGAGGTTGTGTCCGAGTTCGTGCGCGATCGTCCCGACGCTCAGTCGTGAGGCTGAGATCTTGCCTCGCCCGGGACGGGGGTTGGCCCCAAAGTACGCGACGCCCGCGGCACCGGCGGCGGTTGCGTTGAGGGCCATCCAGTGGCCGGTCCCCTGCTCGATCGCGCGGATTCGCTCCACCTCGGCCAGCATGGCAAAGATACTGTTCGAATCGATTCTTACGCTCGAGTGTTTCCTGATCTCGAAGACGCCCACGGGAAGCAGGGTCCTCGTCTCGAAGAAGAGATCGTGATCCGCAGTGGCGTCGCCCACGAACGCCACGGCTTGCCGGTTGTCGTCCGGAGAGATGAACGGGACCAGCGTCAGGTGCATCGGGGGCACTTCCCTGACCTCCACCGCCATCCGTCCCTCCGCGGGGACCCGCTTCGCCACGCCGAGAGCCTGATCGACGGTCGCGTTCGGATCGACCTCCACGACCATTTCGAGGCCGGGCTGAATCACCTCGGCGGGGATCTCCGCGTTGGCCGACAGACCGAGCTCGCCCATCTGCACCTCGGTCGGAATCGCGAAAGTTCCGGCGGGGATGTCCACCGCGTGCACCTCGCTTCCGCCCACAAAGAACGTCGCCCGGACCGGGGGGATGGTCTCGGTGGTCTCCTTTTCGGACATGACGAAGACGCGCAACAGCGCGCTCCTGCCGGCCACGAGCGGGACCGGATACTCGCTCGACTGGGTCGACTGAATCAGGTGGGCCACGGCATGAGCCTCGGCCCCGCACGACGGGACGCGCCACTTGGTGACCACGTCATTCAGCCAGGTCCGGATCTCCGGGTCCGAGGGTGCGCACAGCCCCGTCTCGTACGCGATCAACTCCCTGAGATCCAGAAGCGATGTGAGCTCACCGGGCAGCGGTCCGGACAGGCCGGGATTGTTCTGCAGGTGCAACAAGACCAGGCTATCCAGTTCGCCAAACCCCGGCGGCAGCGGTCCGGAGAGCATGTTGTCCTCCGCCGAGATCCACAGGAGGTTGTCAAGCTGGCCCAGTTCGCCCGGCAGGGCCCCGTCGATCATGTTGTCGCGCAGAATGAGGATCGCGAGGTTGTCGAGCTGGCCAAATTCCGGGGGCAGGGGTCCAGAGATCCGGTTGTCGCGGAGGTTCATGACCTCCAGGCTGTCGAGCTGGCCAAGTTCCGCGGGCAGAGGCCCGGAGATCCGGTTGCCGTAGACTTCGATCTCGGCAAGCTTTTCGAGTGCCCCCAGGGTTGCGGGAATGGGGCCATCGATCCGGGTATCGTGGATATCCAGATGCCGCAATTCGGTCAGTCCACCGAACTCCGCCGGAATCGAACCATCGAAATCTGCCTCATAGAGGTAAAGCTCCCGCAGACTCTTGAGGTTGCCGAACTCGGGCGGAATGGGGCCACTCATATCGTTCCCCCCCATCCAGAGCACTCGGAGGTTCACCAGGTTCCCGAACTCGGGAGGGATCCGGCCCGTGAAGTTGTTGCCATCGATGTCCATCCGCCGCAGTTCGGTCAGTTTGCCGATTTCCGGCGGGATCTCGCCCTCGAGATCGTTGTAGTCCAGGCGGAGCAGGCGCAGGTGCGGGAAGTACTGGATTTCGGCAGGTATCTCTCCCGACAGTTCGTTGCGGTCCAGATCGATCTCCGTGACCCGCCCCGCTGAATCGACCTCGATGCCGAACCAGTTGTCGAGCGCGGCAGCCGTCCCCCAATTGGCCGAATTCAACCATTCGTCTCCACCCATGGCGTCGTAGAGCTTCATGAGGTCCGACCGCTCCTCGTTGCATGCGAGGAAGTCACCGTCGCGCGTCGGAATGGCGTTCAGCCACGCCCGGAATCCCTCGTCCCTCACCGTGCACAGCATCGTGTTGCCATACTGTAACTGCTGGAGATTCAGATCGGAGAGAGAGAACGGGATGGGACCCGAAAGCTCCTCGTTCCCGTCCATTTCGAGTTCGGTCAGGAAGACCATCTCCCCGAGATCTTCCGGGAGGTGGCCGCTAAGCCCGTTGTCGCTCAGGCGCAGCGCCGTCACGCGGGCGTCCCCGTTCGCCTCGACGCCGTACCAGCTGCCGACCGGTTCGTCGGTCCCCCAGTGTTCATTGTCGGTCCAGCCCTCACCGCCGGCCGAATACAGGAGATTCATGAGCGTCCGGCGGTCCTTGCTATGAACCGTCGCGGGGGCAGAGGCACTGACCGCGCCTGCGGTGACGCTGACGCCGGTCTTCCCCTCCCGGATCCCGGTCACGACGCCCGTCGCATCGATCGTCGCAACCGCGGGATCGCTGGTGGTCCAGGTGAGCGAGGCATTGAACATGAGCCTACCCCGCTGATCCAGTACGACGGCCCTCACATGTACGGTGTCGCCCGCGGTGACGACAACTGTATCCGGCTCGATTGAGACCTCGGTCGGGCGCGAGGGCTCCGGCTCCGGCGGCGTCGTCGGCTGGTCTTCGCCGCCGCACGAGAGGAGGGTGACAAAGGCGACCATCGCCGCCAGAGAGCTTGTGAGCTTCTGTCGTGTGCAGCCCGCCTCTAGTTTCGCAATGGTCGGTCTCATAGTACAGCTCCCTGCTCGCAATGGATTATTTCCTGAACTGACAACCAGCCGGCCTCTTCCCGCCCGACCGCACATTCGCCCACAACATAGTCGTACTTGCATGCGGTCGCCAGACTGGTCCCCCAAGGCTTGTTTGACCGGCCCGTCCGCGTAGCGCTTGTCAGGATCCGGTCCCCAGGGTTGGACCCCATTGATTCCTCCGGGTTCCGCCGGACACTCGACTGGCCGAATCCGCTTCCCGTGGTAGCTGAACCGATGGGCAATCGGCGCCTACGATCGCGTCAGCGTCCGGAATCTGAACAGAGAAAGCCACTGGTCGAAGGTGAGGCCGCGGGGTGGTCCGGCAGGATCGAACCTGAGATCTCGACCCAGCCGTTGGATTTGCGTTCCCGTGAATTCGAATCGCAGACACCGCCGGATCGAGCGGCCGTCGCGACCGAAGCAACTCCGGAGGAAGCGCCGGTAGTCCGTGGCCTGGAACCGGTCCACAAGCGGTCTTGTGCGATGGGCGAGCCAGAGCGCGACGGCGTCGACGCCGGGAGGGGGATCGAAGTCGGTACGGCGAAAGCGTCGCACGATCTCGACCTGCCACCACGGCTTGAGCAGCAACGACGACAGGGTCTCCCGGGAACAGGGACCGCCGGCAAACCGGTCGGCCGCTTCCCGCTGGATCACTAGCCAGGCGTCCTGCGGTGGAAAATCGGCCTGAACGAGGCGCCGGACGATGGCGGCAGTCCGATTGAACGGAATGTTCCCCAGAACCTTGTAGGGGACATCGGGCAGCCGAAAACGCAGGAAGTCGGATCTGACGATCGTGACCCGGCTGTCATTCAGGAAGCGCGTGCGAAGCGCCTCGGACAGCGCTCCGTCGAACTCTACCGCGACGACCTCACGGCATCGACGTGCCAGTTCCCGAGTGAGAATACCACGGCCCGGCCCGATCTCGACGACCAGATCGTTTCGTGTGACGGGCGCCTGAGCGATCAGGCAAGCCGCGAGCGCCTTGCTCCGCAGGTAGTGTTGTGCGAGGTCCGCACGCCTGGGTGTCCGATGACTGGACACGACGAACCACCACGAACGTAGGCATGGGTTCTCCTGGGCTGCACGAGCAAGATCGAAAAGCCTTCGCAAACTACGCTAGGTATCGGGCGTCTCAACCGCAACCTCGACCACCCGGGACCAGGGTGGACCCAACCCCTTGGCAATTCATCACCACATATGCTATCATGATTCATGATTGATTCTCATGATTTACGATCCGGACGCCGCGTCGCCGAGCCCGTCCAGGTGTACTTGCGCCCGGCCGAAAAGGACCGCCTTGACCGGCTGACGGACAGGCTGAACACCTCCAAGTCCGATGTCCTCAGGCGGGGTCTAGAAGCGCTTGAGCGCCAGGTCTCGGACCCGGACAGCCATCCCGCGTTGGGCATCATCGGAATCGTGTCCGTGCCCGACGACCCCCTACTCGATGCCGCGCGGGACCACGACGAAGTCTTCGCCGACTGCGAGGTCGATTCGTGGTTGCACCCGCCGCTGGACCCGAAGCCGGGCCAGTCCGCGCACCCAGCACTGCCCCCTCACGAGGACGAATCCGGGTGAGGGGACTCTTCGTCGACACCAGCGCGTGGTACCCCCTCGTCAACGCCGCGCACCGGGATCACGACGCTCTCGCCGATGAGCTCCGCCGGCAGATCCGCGGCGGCGCGCAAATCATCACCACCAACCTGATCGTGGCCGAAACCCACGCGCTGCTCCTCCGCCGGGCGGGTCGCCAGGCCGCCCTCGCCTTCCTCGAATCGGTGCGCCAGAGCCCGAACCGTGTCGAGACGGTCACGCCCGAGCGCACCGCAGCCGCGATCAGCCGCTGGATCGAGCCGTTCTCCGATCAGCCTTTCTCGCTCGCGGACGCCGCCAGCTTCGCCGTGATGGCCGAGCTCGGGATCCGCGAAGCTCTCACGCTGGACCGCCACTTCGCGGCGGCGGGCTTCGTCATGCTGCCGCACTCCGGCTGACACCCGGGCCGGGTCGCGATCTCACGAATCCCCCCGCCGCGCCAGACTGAACGGCTCCCGCGCGAAAACCCGCCGCACCATCGGCTCGAAGACATCCAGCGGCAGCGACCCGCAGTCGGGGTTGAAGGCGCCACCGTGCCCGCGGGGGCAGAAAGCCACCGCGC
>JAPOOQ010000228.1 GCA_026713345.1 Gemmatimonadota bacterium
GTCGCCGGTCAGGATCGTCGGAAGTCGCATCACACCCTTTCCGATGTCACTCTTCGCGAACGACGCCCGCTTCACGACAAGGATTTCCCGCATCAGGTCCGCGTCGGAAACCACACAGAAACTCCGGCCGGGAAGCTCGTAGCGGACGATGTCTCCGTAGCTCTCCTGCAGCTCCTCGAAGAGTCCGGCCGTGTCGCGGAACCGCTTCCCTAGATGCCGCAGCCGCCGGCCCCGGGGGCCGGGCGGGAGTTCTCGGCGTTCCTCCGCTGCAACGGCCATGATTCGCAGGTCCTCGGTTGATTGAAGCATCATCGTCCACGGACCGGGCTTTCCAGCCTGTCCGCTGCCGTCGGGAAGCTGCGCGCGGCGGGCCGGACTGTCAACGGCGTCCAGGAATCCATCGCGGGCTGTGGCCGGTGCCGGCCGGCGAGCGGTGGCAACTCTGGTACCGGCGGGCATCGGCCCCCATTTTACCAGTCCATTCCCGGGCGGCTGGTGGCTGCCCGACCCGATGTCACGGAGAGGAGAGCCATGAAGCCGCAAGACGACAGGACCCCACTGGACCGGCGACGTTTTCTCCGGAACACGGCGGTCGCCGGGCTCGTCGCGCTTCCGGGCGCCGACAGCCTCTTGGCGGGCTCGAAGTTGGACGACCGCGCGCGACCTCTCGGCGGTTCGCGGGCGGCCACCACCGGCCACGCCGACGACGATCCCCTCGGCGTCCGGCCGAGCTTCCCGGTCACCGACGAGTTCGCCTACCTCAACACGGCCTCCGTGGGACCGCTGCCCGTCCCCGTCCGAGACGCCCTGCACGCGTACGCGGACAACAAGATGCGCCGGCGCGACGCGGCGGCGGGCCGCGAGGCCATTGCGAGCGCGCGTTCCCGCTTCGCCGGGATGTTCGGTGCCGACGAGGACGAACTCGCCTTCCTGTATGCGACCAGCGGCGCCGAGAACATCATCGTGAGCGCGATGGACTGGCGTGCCGGTGACAACGTCGTGGTCGACGAGCTGCACTTCGTCACCACCTTCGTGCTCTACCGCGAGCTGGAGCGCCGGGCGGGCGTCGAACTGAGGATCATCCCGTCGAGGGACGGTGTCGTGACGGTCGACGACTTCGCCGCGCGAACCGACGAACGCACACGGCTGATCAGCGTGGCCTGGGTGTCGAACCGGAACGGCTTCCGCTACGACCTGCCCCCGCTGGCCGACCTCGCGCACGCCCACGGCGCCTACCTCTACGCCGACGCGATCCAGGCGTGGGGCACCTTCCCCACCAACCTGCACGACGAGAACGTCGACTTCGCCTGCGGCAACGGCTACAAGTGGCTGCACGCGGACTTCGGCTGCGCCCCCTTCTATGTGCGCCGCGAACACCTGGAGTGGATGACCTCGGACCGCTACGGGCACAGGCAGGTCGCCGAATCGCTGCCGGGCCACCAGTTCCGCCTGAAGACCAGCGCGGAGAAGCTGGAGTACGCCAACCCGGCTTACGGGCCCGTGACCGCGATGGACGCGGCGCTGGAGTTTCTCGGCAAGGTCGGGGTCGATCGCATCGCCGGGCATACGCATGCGCTGGCGGGCGAGCTGCGCCACGGCGCCGAGGCGCTGGGGATGCGGATGTTCACCCCGCCGGACAATCCGTCGGCGATCGTCAGTTTCTATCACGGGCTCGATCACGCAGAGCTGAGCCGGGCCCTCGCCGACGAGGGCGTGGCGATCACCTTCCAGGAGGACGGTCAGCTGCTGCGCGCGGCCGTGGGAATGTTCAACAACCGGGAGGACGTGGACCGGTTGCTGGGGGTGATTGGACGGCTGGTGTAGGGCTTCCTGGTACAAATCGCCAAAGATGGTATATTGCATTATTCTACCATTATCGGTGATATTTGGTAGGAACAATATTCTTCCCATTTTCCGCAGAGGGTACCATGATGTCGGAGACGCACCATCCGGACGCGGAACGCGTTGTGATCGACGCGGCAGGCAGACTCGTGGTTCCCGCGCGGTTCCGCAGAGCAATGGGGATACGCGGACGCGGCACCGTAGTCGTCGGGATGGTCGGCGACAGCCTGCGGGTACACACCGTTGACGCGGCATTGGAGCGACTGCAGCGCCTTGCCCGGCGCAAGAGA
>JAPOOQ010000229.1 GCA_026713345.1 Gemmatimonadota bacterium
GACTTCGAGGTCGTCAACGCGGAGGGGAGCCCGGTTTCGCTCGCCGACTACCGGGGCAGGGTGGTGCTGCTGAACATCTGGGCCACCTGGTGCGGACCCTGCCTCGAGGAGATGCCGTCCATGCAAAGGCTTTACGAGACCTTTTCGCCGGACGATTTCGAGATCGCCGCCGTCAGCATCGACGCACCGGCCGGCGCCTCGGACGCAGTGGGCAACCCGGGGGGCGACCCCTTCGCCTTCGCTGGCCGTCTGGGGCTGACCTTCCCCATCCTCCTGGATCCGACGGGCGAAATCCAGCGCACCTACCAGACCACGGGGGTGCCCGAGTCTTTCCTGATCAGCCCCGACGGCATCATCTACAAGAAGGTTGCCGGGGCCACGGCCTGGGACTCCGAGGCGAACGTCGGCCTGGTGCGCCGGCTTATCGAGGGCGGATAGCACGATGTCACTGTCCGGGATCGTTACGCGCAACTGGCGCCTCAAGATCGCCGCGCTCGCGCTGGCGGTGCTGCTCTGGGTGACGATTCGCCTCAGCGACGAGAGCGTGAGCCGCCTCACGATCCCCGATGTGGAGGTGAGGGTGGAGCAACTCGACCCGGAGTGGGTGCTCACGGGCCCGCCTTCGCCCGCGCGCGTCGAGATGACCGTAACGGGCCCCTACGGCGAACTCCTGCGGGCCGCGATGGCGGAGCCGGTGGTCGTCATTTCCCTGGAGAACGTTGGACAGGAGGACATGGTGCTCGCGCTCGCCTCCGACTGGGTCAGGAACGTGGACCGCACGAGCGTGGGCATCGAGGGCTTCGCGCCCAGCTCCATCCGGCTCCTCTTCGAGAGGAACAGTGTGGTGGAGATCCCGGTGTCCCGCCGGCTCACGGGGCGGCTCCCCGATTCGCTGGCGCTGGTGAGCGAACCGCGGGCCAACCTGCTGTTTGCACAGGTGCGTGGACCGGCTTCGGCCGTGGATCCCCTCGAGACGGTGTTCCTGCAACCCTTCGACCTGGGGAGGGTGACCGGTTCCGGGCGGTTCGAGGTGAGGCTGGACACGGTGGGCTTGGGTGGGGTGACGGTGAGTCCCCTGACGGCCGTGTTGAGCGTGGACGTCGCTCCGCGGGAGAGCTGGGTGGTGGGGCAGCTGTCGGTGGAGTTCCCGGAGGCGGACGCGGACTGGGTCATCGATCCCGGCACGCTGGAAGTGACGCTCTTCGGCGCGGAGCTGCAGCTGAGCGCGATCGACGTGGACGCGATCCGGGTCGCCGTCACGGCGGATGCGGCTTCCGTGCGGCTCGAGGTCGAGCGGAACGGGGAGGCGAGGGTGCCGGTCACGATCAGCGGCCTGACCCGGTGGGTGGAAGGCGCGCTGGAGGCGGATTCGGTGACCGTCCGCAAATCCGGCCCGCCGTGACCGCTCCCATCCTCGGGATCGAGACCACCTGCGACGAGACGTCCGCGGCGGTCCTCGACGAGCGGGGAACGATTCTCGGCCTGGTGATCCATTCGCAGGACGTGCACCGCATCCACGGCGGCGTGGTCCCCGAGCTGGCCGCGCGGGACCACCTCAAACGCATCGAGCCGGTCGTCGCGGCGGCGCTGCGCGAGGCGGGTGTCGAGCGGCGCGACCTGCGCGCAATCGCAACCGCCGCCGCGCCGGGGCTGATCGGCGCGCTCCTGGTCGGGGTCACCTGGTCGCGCGCCGCCGCCTTCGCGCTCGACGTTCCCTGGGTGCCGGTGCACCACATGGAGGGGCATCTCTTCGGCCCCCTGCTCGAGGACCCGGCGGCCGTCCCCCCCTTCGTCGGGCTGCTCGTCTCGGGGGGACACACCATGCTGCTCTGGGTCCCGGAGTGGGGGCGCTACCTCCTGCTCGGGCAGACGCGCGACGATGCGGCCGGCGAAGCCTTCGACAAGGTGGGCAAGCTGCTGGGACTTCCGTACCCGGGCGGTCCCGCGATCGAGGCCGCGGCGCGCGAGGGAGATCCGGGGAGGTACGCCTTTCCGAGGCCGATGATGGGGCGCAAGGGTGGCGCGGCGGCGCGGGGCGCCTTCGACTTCTCCTTTTCGGGGCTCAAGACGGCCGTGGCCCGGACGGTGGCCGGACTGGCGGAGGGGGGCGGGGTTGAGGAGGAGCGCCCACACCTGGCCGCTTCGTTCCAGGCGGCCGTGCTCGACGTGCTCGCGGGCAGGACGGTGGCGGCGATTGAAGCGGTGGGGTGCGACCGCGTGCTCGTGGGCGGGGGGGTGTCCGCCAACCGGGCTCTGCGGGCGCGGCTCCGGGCGGAGATCGGCCCGGGCGGGCGGCTCTTCACCGGTTCGCCCAGGGTCTCGCTGGACAACGGCGCCATGATCGCGAGGGCGGCGCAGTTCCGCCTCGAGGCCGGAACGACCGGCGGATTGGGCGATGCCTCGGCCAGTGCTCCGATTCCCGGGATGCTTCCGTGGAGGCCGGAAATGCGCGACCGTTCACAGGGGTCCGGTCCCGGGAGCGCCGCCCAACCGTCACTCAACTGACACGATCAATCCATGTATCCAAACCTGTTCAGCCTGCCGGATTGGGTCCCGATCCTGGGAGGGGAGCCGATCACCTCGTTCGGGGTGATGATGCTGCTGTCCTTCCTGGTGGGCGGCTACATCCTGAAGCTGGAGTTCGTACGCATCGGCGAGGATCCCGAGCAGGCCTGGGATATCGTCCTGATGGCGGTGATCGGGGGGATCGTGGGCGCGCGGCTGTACTACGTGTTCCTCAACTACCCGCGCTTCGCGGCCGACCCAATCGGGATGCTCCTCGCGCGGGGCGGGATGGTGTGGTACGGGGGGTTCCTCGGGGCCACGGCCCTGGTCATCTGGCGGATCCGCAAGGCCGGTCTGCCGCTGGGCCGTACCGTCGACCTGGCGGCTCCCGGGCTGGCGCTCGCCTATGCGGTCGGCCGCATCGGGTGCTTCCTGGTGGGAGACGACTACGGCCGCCCCACCGATTCCTGGGTCGGGATCGCCTTCCCCAGGGGGATTCCTCCCACGCACGCCGACACCATGGCCGAACGCTTCGGCGTCGCCATCGACCCCGCGATGATCGAGAAATACGGGGAGATCCTGCCGGTCCATCCCACGCAGCTCTACGAAACCGGGATGTCCACCCTGATCTTCCTGCTGCTCTGGTCGCTGCGTCGCCGCAAACACCCGGCCGGATGGCTCTTCATGACCTGGCTGGCGCTGGCCGGCGTCGAGCGGTTCGTGGTCGAGATCTTCCGCGCCAAGGACGACCGCTTCCTCGGCGTGCTCACGATCGCCCAGGTGATCTCCATCGGCCTGGTTGCCGTCGGGGCCTACTGGATGATCCGGCTCCGCAAGGACGGAAAGGGGCGGGGTGCGGCCTGACAGCCTGCGGAACAGCCCCGCAGGTGTGCGTCGAAGGGCGGCCGGCGCGTGACCATCCTGCATGTGTCGGACCTGCACTTCGGGGTGCCGCACCGTCCCGTCGTCGCCGAAGCGCTGCTCCGCTTCGTGGAGGAGGCGTCGCCGGCGGCGATCGTGGTCTCCGGGGACCTGACGCAGCGGGCGAAGGCCCGCGAGTACCGCGCCGCGCGGGAGTTCCTGGACCGACTGCCCCCGGTCCCCCTCGTCGTGACCCCCGGGAATCACGACGTGCCGCTGTACCGCGTGTGGGAACGGTTCTTCGCGCCCCACAGCAACTACCACAGGTACATCGCGCCCCAGCTCGACACCGTGCTCGACCTGTACGGCGCAGGCGACGCGCCCGGTCTGCGCTTCGTCGCCCTCAACTCCACCGCACCCCTTGCGGCCATCGTCAACGGCCGGCTCAGCGACCGGCAGCTCGACTTCGCGGCCGCCGCCTTCGCCAGGACCCCGAAGGGGGCGCGCCGGGTGCTGGTCATCCACCACAATCTGCTTCGGCCCGGTGACGGAAAGCCTGTCCCCCCTCTGCCGCGGTCGCCGCACATCCTGCGCCGGGCGGAGGCATGGGGCGTGGACGTCGTGCTCTCCGGGCATATCCACCGCACACACCTGGCGTGGAGCGGGGGAGGGTCGGCCGGGGACGATGCCCGTGGACTGCCGATCGTCGTGACGGGAACCACGTCGTCAAACCGGGGCCGGGGCGCCGAAGTGGGGCGCAACTCCCTGAACCTGGTTGCCGTCGATGGATCGGGAGTTGATGTCACAGTGTATCTTTACCGCCAGGAGGCGGATCGGTTTCTGGCTCACGAGAACCGTCGGTTCACTCGGCGGGGGTAGCAGGCCGTGGACGGAAAAGTATGGAGAACACGACATTTGGTAAAGCTGACTTGACATTTTGCAAAGCCATCGTCCTCGCCGCGCTCTGCGTGATGGGCTGGAGCACCGGGGCGCAGGCCCAGACCGGTCTCACCGAAGTGGCGTCCGTCCACTTCGAGGGCAACGAGTTCCGCTCCGACGCGGAACTCCGGCGGCTGGTCCAGACGAGGGCGCCCAGCTGTCCGGCGATCCTGGCGGTCACCTGCGCCCTGGGCATCGACTGGGGAAGAAGCAGCATCCCCTTCAGCCCGGTAATGCTCGTGGAGGATGCCCGGCGGTTGCAACTCTACTACCAGGCCCACGGATTTCAGGGCGCCAGGGTGGTACCGGAAACTGCTCTCACCGAGGACTCCACGGTGTCGGTCACATTCCGGATCGAGGAGGGATCGGTCTTCAATGTGGGGTCGATCAGCTTCATCGGCGACCCGGTGCCGCCCGAGCTCGGGGCCGCGGTCGATCTGCCCGTCGGGGCCGGAGACCCGCTGCAGTCCGTGCTCATCCGGGAAGCCGCGGACACGCTCGCGCGGCGGCTCCGGGACGCCGGCTACGCCTACGCCGACGTGTTCATCAACCTCGACCTCGCGGCCGCCAGCGACACCGCGAGCGTCGCCTACCGGGTGGAGCTCGGTCCGATGTCGACCGTCGGGCCGGTTCGAGTGTACGGCAACCGTCTCCTGGAGGACGAAGTCATCCTGGCCCGCCTGCCGTTCCGCGAAGGGCAGCGCTTCAGTGAAGGCGAGATTCTGGAGGGGCAGCGCAGCCTCTATGAACTCGGGCTGGTAACCCGGGCCCTGGTGGAGCGCGACAACCCCCTGGCGGACACCGACCCGGTCATTCCGATCCGGGTGCAGATCGAAGAGGGGGACCTGCACATCGTGGGCGCCGAGGGCGGTTTCGACAACTCGGAGTGCGTCAACGTGGAGGGGCGCTGGGCGAGCCGGAACTTCGTGGGCGGAGGACGTACACTCCAGCTCCAGACCCGCCTCTCCAACATCCTCGCGGGAACCCTGCAGTCGACTCCGCTCTGCCCGCAGGCGGGGACCGGCGACTTCGGCCGTCTGAACTGGCTCGTCAGCGCCGACTTCAACCAGCCCAGCTTCTTCACCCGGCGCATGACCTTTGCCGCGGGGCTCTATTCCGAGCGCCTGTCACGCAAGAACGTATTCGTGCGCGAGACCTTCGGCCTCGAGTTCGCCGTCAGCCGCAGTATCGCCGGCGGGTCGCTCGTCAACCTGCGCTTCAGGCCGCAGCTCAACCGCCTGCGGGCGGCCGAAGTGACCCTGTGCGCCACCTTCCTCGCCTGCACGCCGGCGGACATGGATGTCCTGTCGAGCTACACCTGGCTTTCGCCCGTGGGGCTGTCCTTCAGCCGGGACGGCACCGACGACATCGTCAATCCCACGCGCGGCTACCGGCTCCTCGTGGACCTCGAGCATGCGAGCGGCTTCACGGCCTCGGACTACGCATACCTGCGCACTTTTGCCGACGCGAGCGTCTACCGCCGGGCGGGTTCGGACGCGGTGCTCGCCCTGCGGGTGCGGGCGGGACGAATCGGGGGGGTAGGCTTCGCCGGCGGCCTGTCGGGCGAAGGACGCTTCGTGGACATCGTACCTTCGCAGAAGCGGTTCTACGGCGGGGGCGCCAACAGCGTCCGCGGGTTCGCGCAGAACACGCTCGGGCCCAGGACCCTGTCGATCGGAGTCGAGGAGCTGCTTGGCCGGCGAGGTCCCGACAGAGCGCCCGTCTGCTCGCCCGAGGCCGTGCGGGACCTGAGTTGCGACGGAGGGGCACTGGCGGGATCGGATCGATATCAGTTGCGCCCCATCGGCGGACTGGCCACCCTGGAAGCGAGCGCCGAGCTGCGGTTCAGACTGTACGGGGACGCGCTCGGGGGCGCGGCCTTCGTCGATGTCGGCCAGGTTTGGCCCAAAGAGTTGAGCCTGGACGACCTGGAGGTGAGCCCCGGGATCGGACTCCGCTACAACACGGCGTTCGGCCCCATCCGCCTCGATATCGCGTATTCGTTCCGTGAGCAGGAGCCGCTCCAGGTGGTCACTTCGCAGATCCGGCCCTTCGCGCCCGACCGGGACGCCCCGGACGACCGGATCGACATCGCTGCCCGGGGCGGCCCCCGCGAGCCGATCGACTGGGTCGTGTCGGAGGACCTGGCCCTGCTCCGCCCGCCCGTCCTCTTCGGCGACGCCCCCGGGTTCAGCTGGCGGCGCTTCCAGCTCCAGTTCTCGATCGGCCAGGCGTTCTGACGATGGCCGGCGCGAAGAAGGACCGGGAGCAGGGGGTGGCCGGCACGGCAGGACCGGTGAGGGCTGCCCACCGCGCCCGACGGCGAAGCCCCGCTGCACGGTTCTTCATCTGGGCGGTGTTGAGCGCTGCGGGCCTGTGCGTGGCCGGGGTCGCCGGAGCCGTGGTCATCAGCCACACCGCAGCGGGCCGCGGCCTTGCGCTCGACTGGCTCGTGAGCCGGATGCGCACCGGGATCAACGGCTCGCTCACCGTAGGGTCGGTGTCGCCGGGCGGGCTGCTCGGGGGAGCGACCTTCCACGACATCCGGATCAGCGACAATGAGGGGCACATCGTCCTGGTGGTGGACTCGGTCCGGGCCAGGTATTCGGTCGCCGATTTCCTCGGGGGTCCCCCGGGGCTCGAAGACTTGCAGCTCTGGTCTCCGGTCGTCGATGTCGCGCCCGCTGACGGGAGGCGGATCGAGCTCGACAGCCTTGTGGTACCGGGCGGGGGCGCCTTCGGCGAAGAGGACGCCGGCTTCCTGATCCGGGGCGGGCGAATCCACGGGGGCACGGTGATCGCGCGCGACCAGGAAGGAGCCGTGAAGCACATCCGGGGGGTCGAGGGGCGGGTGGGGCGGGTCGAGGTGGGTCCGGGCCCGGATCCGACGGTGGTGGTCGGGGTGGACGATCTGGACCTTTCCTATCCGCAGGGCAACGGGGTGCTCGAGCTGCGCGACATCCGGGGGACCATTCGCGCCCGGAAGCCCACGGTCGCGATGGAGGTCGAGCACTTCGAGCTGCCCGCTTCGGCGGGACGGGGCAACGTGCACATGGAGTGGGACGGCGCGATCTGGTCGACCGTCTTCGATCTGGACGTTGACCATATGGCGCTTGCGGACCTGGCCTGGATCGACGAGAGGTTCGACCGCGGCACGGCCCGGGGCGAGGTACGGATCGCGACCGAACCCTCAGGGAGCCGGATCGACTTTGTCGGCGGCCAGGCCGAACTGGGGTCCGCAAGCCTGGGTTTCTCCGGCGCGTTCACCGTGGACGCCGCCGCGAGCGAAGTGCACTTCGAGGGCCTGACGGTAACGCCGGAGCGGCTGCCGACCGCGGAGCTCAACCGGTGGCTGCCCAATCCCGTGGAGATCGCCGGACTGCTGACGGGAGAGGTCCGGCTCGATGGCAGGCCGGGGCGACTGAGCGCAGCCGGAGAACTCGCGCTCCGTTCCGGGGACGATGGCGGTACGCTCGCGCGCCTGTCCGGCCGGGGCACGGTGCTCGAGCGGGGCGCGGTCGAAGACGTCGTGCTGAACGCCGAGGAACTCGACTACGGGCTGCTGGAGATCCTCGTCCCCCAGGTCCCCTGGACCGGGAGCGGTGACGCGACGGTGCGCCTGGACGGTGACCTTCGGACCGGTATGGCGGTGGAGATCGCAGCGAACCAGTCGATGCCGGACGGCAGCTCCGTCGCGGTGCAGGGAACGGTGTACGGCGACACCGCGATCTCGCTGGTCGATCTGCAGGCTCGGCTGGAGCCGCTGTCGCTGACGACGGTGCGCGACATGTACCCCGATTTATCGGTGTCCGGCGCCGTCAGCGGCACGGTGTCGCTGTCGGGCAGTCTCGACGAACTGGAGTTCGCCACCGACCTGCAGACCGCAGCCGGCCCACTGGCGGCCGAAGGCCAGGTCAACGCCCGGGACCTGGCGGCCGGCTACCACATCGAGGCTGCGGTGGAGGAGTTTCGGCTCTCGGAATTCGTCGCCGAGCTCCCGGATTCCGTCAGCCTCACCGCAAGCGCGACGCTCACCGGGCGCGGGCTCGACCTGGAGTCGGTGCGGGCGGGCCTCGTGCTGAGGGTGGAGCCCTCGACGATCGGTCCCCTCGAAGTCGACTCGGCCGGTCTGGAGGCATGGGTGGATGAAGACGGAATCCTGCGGGTGGAATCGTTGTACGCGGAGGCGGGCGGCGTGGGGGTGTGGGGTGGAGGGACGCTGGGGACGGTCTCGGCGGCGGGCGATGGCGTGACGCTCGCCGTCTCGTCCGCCTCCATACGCCCGCTGCGCGACCTGGTCATGGGCGAGAACCTCGTTGCCTGGGACGAGCTCCTGCCGATCGAGCAGAACATCATGATCGAGTTCGACGGGGTGGATCCCGACACCTTTCCCCGGGCGCGCGACATCCGCTTCGACGGGAGGGCCGACGGGCAGATCCGTATCGAGGGCGCGCTGCGCGACCTCGTCGCACAAGCGGAGATCACCCTGGAGGAGCCGGAGTACGGCCAGTTCCTCGCGCAAACCCTCAACGCCGATCTGACAGTGAGTGGGCTGGGTCTGCCTGCGGGCGAGTCCGAGGATTCGGCCGGCGCGGCGGCCGCCCTCCGCGAACCGGTCGTGATCGAGGGGATGGTGACGAGCTCCTCCGTCTCCTTCCGCGACCGCGAGTACCGGTTCGCTCTGATGGAGGGAAACTACGGCCTGGGCGACCGAGGACCGGTTCGGGTCTTCATCGCCCGCACGCTCACCGAGTCGTACGAGGCGCAGGGAGTGGTCGGCCTGCGCGAAGACGGCGGCCGCATCGACCTCGACCGCTTCACGGTGGTGAGGGACGACCGGCGGTGGAACCTGAGGGGACCCGCGCGCTTCGAGTGGGACCCGGAGGTCGTGCGCGTCCGGGATTTCGGTCTGATCCGGCCGGGGACGGAGGGGCTGAGGGTGCGCGCGGACGGCCTTCTGTCCCGGGGGGAGAGCGAGTCCGACTTCGACCTGGAAATCGCCGAACTCGATCTGGAAGTCGTGGGCAGCCTGCTGCAGATGGAAGCTCCCCCGTCGGGCGTGGTGTCCGCGAACCTGCGCGCACACGGGTCCGGACGCGACCCGCAGTGGGCGGGGACCCTCGAGGCATCGGACATCGAGCTGGGGACCTTCAGCTTCGACCGGGTGTCCGCGAACGGAAGCTACTCGGGCCGGGAGCTCGCGACCCGGGTGGAGGCGTGGAGCGGGGGACGCCGCAACCTGCGCGCAGAGGGCACGGTCCCGCTCGACCTGCGTCTGGCGACGGTCGACCGCATTCCGGACGGGCCGGTGGACCTGCGGGTGGAGGCCGACTCCTTCCCGGCGGCGATGGTTCTCGGCGGGCTGGATGGCCTGGAGGGGGTTGCGGGCACGGTGAGCGGCGACGTGACGCTCCGGGGGCGGCCGTCGGCGCTGGAACCCGACGGCTCGCTGCACCTGAGGGACGGGGAGGCGACGGTGGCCGCCTTCGGCACGCGGCTGTCCTCGGCGGAGATGAATCTGGATCTGGATCCCAGCGGCGTCGTGACCGTGGACGGCTCGGCGGTCTCGGGGGGCACTCTGGACGTCCGCGGCACGGTGGATCTGGTCAGCTTCCAGGACGATGTCGGGCTGGAACTCGCCTTCTGGCCCAGGGAGTTCCAGATCGTGAACCGGCTCGACATCGAGGCGGCGGTCACGGGTGACTCGGTCGTGCTTACCAACACCTTCAACTACCCCCTCATCCTGGGTTCGGTCGAGGTGGTCGACGCCACGGTCGACATCGACGAATTCGAGCGGAGCGCCGAGGTCGTGGACCTGTACGACCCGGTTCTCTTCAGCGCGGCTACGGTGCAACTCGGTCTGGGCGCCGAGGACGACGCGGCGGACGAGCGCGTTCCCTTCCTGCAGAACCTGCGTCTCGACGTGAACCTGGCCCTGGGACGGGGGAACCAGATCAGGTCCCGCAACATGGACGCGACGGCAGCGGGAGACCTCTCGCTCACCTTCGACCGGGCGGGGAACCAGTTGATCGTCTACGGCGACGCGAACCTCATCAGGGGGACCTACAGACTCGGTTCCCGCAGCCTGCGCATGATGGAAGGGGTCTTCCGCTTCCCTGGGACGCCGGGGTTCGACCCGGGGATTTCGGTGACCGCGGTGACCCGGCTGGCCACCTGCGACGGCGAGCCGCAGGAGATCACCACCAACATGCACGGCACGCTCTTGCGCCCCTATGTCAACATCCAGAGCGACGCCGAGCGCACGACTTCGGAGTCGGAGCTCTACAACCTGCTCATCCTAGGCCGCTGCTCCTCCACGCTGCTGGGTTCCGGCGGCACGGCCTCGGTCGATGCCGGCCGGGGATATCTGCTGAGCCAGTTCGGCAACGTGATCGGCAATCAGTTCGCACGGGAGTTCGACCTGGACTATCTGTCGGTGTCGCAGCCTGACTACGGACTGGCCACCACGGCCCTCGGCACCTCGTCGGTCCAGGTGGAGGTGGGGCGCTATCTCCGGGACGATGTCTTCCTGATCGGCGTATACCGGCGCGGCTACTGCGCCGATCCCACCATCCCCGTCAGCAGCGGCGGCATGAGGGTCGAGGTCGCACTGCCCGGGGCCATGACCATGGAGAGCTTCTTCGAGGGGCGCTGCACCCGCGAGCAGTACCGCGGGCTCGACGACATCTCTCTCCAGCTGGCCCGGATCTGGGGATTCTCCTTCTTCCGCGAATGGGGATATTGAAGCTCGTCATCCGCGGGGCCCGGGAGCACAACCTGCGGGACATCTCGCTGGATATTCCGCGGGAGAGGTTCGTGGTCGTGACCGGGCTGTCGGGGTCGGGGAAGTCGTCGCTGGCCTTCGACACCATCTACGCCGAGGGCCAGCGCCGCTACATCGAGTCGCTGTCGGCGTACGCGCGCCAGTTTCTGGGGCTCATGGAGAAGCCCGACGTGGACACCATCGAGGGCCTCTCGCCGGCCATCTCGATCGAGCAAAAGTCGGTGTCACGGAATCCGCGTTCAACAGTCGGTACCGTAACCGAGGTTTACGACTATCTGAGGCTACTTTACGCCCGCGTCGGCACGCCCCACTGCCCGGATTGCGATCTGCCCATCCGGCGCCAGCCCGCCACCCATATCGTCGGCCGGGTGCTGGGGATGCAGGAAGGCACGCGCATCCAGGTGGTGGCGCCGCTGGTGCGGGGCCGCAAGGGGGAGTTCCGCGACCTCTTCGACCGGGCGCGCCGCGACGGCTTCGTGCGCGCGCTCGTCGACGGCAGGGTCCACGACCTGCGCGAAGTCCCCCGCCTGAACCGCTACGAGAACCACGACATCGGGATCATCGTGGACCGGCTGGCGGTCCGGGAGGAGGACCGCACCCGCCTCTCCGATTCGGTCGAGACCGCGCTGCGCGCCGCGGAGGGGGTGGTGCAGATCATCGAGCGGCGCGGTCGCCGCGATGTCTCCCACCTCTTCAGCGAGCACTACGCCTGCGCGAACTGCGGGACCAGCTTCCCCGAGCTGGAGCCCCGCGTGTTCTCCTTCAATTCCCCGCACGGGGCGTGTTCCGGTTGCGGCGGCCTGGGCACCACGCGCGAGGTCAACGGCGCGCTCCTCCTGGCCAGCCCGTCGCTCTCGCTGCTCGAGGGCGTGATCATCCCCTGGGGGGAGCCCGGCGGCAACCTTCGCAGCTCCGTGATCCCGGGGCTGGCCGAGGCCTACGAGTTCGACCCGCGCGTGCCGTGGCGGGACCTGCCCGCGCCGGCGCGCAACGCGCTGCTCCACGGCTCGGGCGGGATGAAGATCCGCTTCCCCTACAACGCCGGGAAGATGAAGGGCCACTACGAGGACTACTGGGAGGGCGTCGTCGCCAACGTCGAACGCCGGTACCGCGACACGACTTCGGAACACGTGCGCACGCAGCTCGAACAGTACATGTCCCGGCGCACCTGCGCGGACTGCGGCGGCTCGCGCCTCGGGCCCTTCGGGAGAGCTGTGCGCATCGGCGGCGCCCCCATCAGCGCCCTGGTCGACAGGCCCATCGGCGAGGCCCTCGACTTCCTGCGCGCCCTCCCGGTGACGGGGGAGTCCGCGCCCCTCGACGACGGCCCCCCACCCCCCGGTCCCCGCCCCCCCACCCCCGACCCCCTTCACGGCGAGATCGCGGGCCCCATCCTCAAGGAGGTCATTGAGCGGCTGGGCTTCCTGCGGAACGTGGGCCTCGACTACCTCACGCTGAGCCGCTCGGCGGACTCGCTGTCGGGCGGCGAGTCCCAGCGCATCCGGCTCGCGACCCAGATCGGCAGCCGCCTGGTGGGCGTGCTGTACATCCTGGACGAGCCGTCGATCGGGCTGCACCAGCGCGACAACCACCGCCTGCTGCACACCCTCAAGGAGCTGCGCGACCTCGGCAACTCGGTGATCGTGGTCGAGCACGACGAGGACACGATCCTGGCCGCGGACCACGTGATCGACCTGGGCCCGGGGGCGGGCCGCGCGGGCGGACGGGTGGTGGCGGCGGGGACGGTCGACGAGATCCGCGCCGCGCCCGATTCGATCACCGGCGCGTACCTGCGCGGCGACCGCGAGATACCGGTTCCAGCGCAGCGGCGAGAGCCCGATCCGGACAAGCGCCTCACCGTGCGGGGCGCATCGGAGCACAACCTCAGGGCCATCGACGCGGCCTTCCCCCTGGGCTGCTTCATATGCGTCACGGGCGTCAGCGGTTCCGGCAAGTCGACGCTCGTCAACGCCACCCTCTACCGCGCTCTCTCGCGTCACTTCTACCGCAGCCGCGCGGTCGCCGGCGCCCACGACCGCATCGACGGCCTCTCGGGCGCGGACAAGGTCATCGAAGTCGACCAGTCCCCGATCGGACGCACCCCGCGCTCCAACCCCGCCACCTACACCGGCCTCTTCACCCCTGTCCGACAGCTCTTCGCGGGTGTGCCCGAGGCGCAGATCCGCGGCTACCTGGCCGGACGCTTCTCCTTCAACGTCAAGGGCGGGCGGTGCGAGTCCTGCAGGGGCGACGGCCTGGTCAAGATCGAGATGCACTTCCTCCCGGACGTGTACGTGCGCTGCGACGTCTGCCGGGGACGCCGCTACAACCGCGAGACCCTCGACATCTACTACAAGGGCAGGAACATCGCCGACGTGCTCGAGATGACCGTCGACGAGGCGCTCGAATTCTTCGAGGCGGTCCCGCAGATCCGGCGGCGGCTGAAGACGCTGTCGGACGTGGGACTCGGGTACATCCACCTCGGGCAGAGCGCCACGACCCTTTCGGGCGGCGAGGCCCAGCGGGTCAAGCTGTCGTCCGAGCTCTCGAAGAAGGCCACCGGGCGGACGGTCTACATCCTGGACGAACCCACCACCGGCCTGCACATGGAGGATGTGCGCATCCTGCTCGGCGTGCTCCACCGCCTCGTTGAGCGCGGCAACACCGTCGTCGTCATCGAGCACAACCTGCACGTGGTGAAGACGGCCGACTGGGTGATCGACCTCGGCCCGGAAGGGGGTGACGCGGGGGGGCGGATTGTGGTGGAGGGCACGCCGGAGCAGGTGGCGATGGAGGCGATATCATACACGGGACGGTACCTGAAGGAGCTGTTGGGGTGAGGGTGATATATCAAGGTATATATTTGTTGGCGGAAAATATATGATGATATATCAGTAGCTGCCTGATCAGATCTCCTGACAAATGTTGGGGAGTCCTCACCCCCGCTCCACCTCGAACCCCACCACGTTCCGCTCCACCCTGCTGAACTCCACGCCCACCAGAAACACCTCCCCACCCCCGCCCCGGTACTTGTCCGCATAGCGCTTGGCCTTCAGTTGCGCCATCGCGGCCCCCTCCGGCTCCAGCTCCACCACCTTGAACTCGAACAGGTAGACGTTCTCCCCAAAGCGCACCGCCATGTCCAGGCGGCCGTGGCTGGTGCTGTCCTCCACCGTGATGTCCAGCCCCAGGGCGGCGAAGTAGGAGTAGAACACGCTCGCGTAGTAGCCCTCGTAGTCCGCGATGTCGTTGTTCGTGTACCACTCGTAGGGGATGCTGGAAAAGAATGCCTTGAAACAGGCTTCCAGGCCGGCGAAGTCGTTCTTCTCCAGGAGCTCGTGAAGGCGGACGCTGTTGGCCATCTGCCGCGTCGCGTCCTTCACCAGGTAGCGCAGCAGGCTCTCGTGGAGGCTCTGCCGCACTTCGCGATTGGGATAGCCCAGCCGATAGAGCGGCTTGCCCCCCAGGTCCGCTTCCCCGGTGATGGTCAGATACCCGGTCTGGAATAGCAGCGCCTCGGTCGAGATGTGGTCCACGTCGAAGGTGGACAGCAATTCGCTGCCGCCCACCATCGCGCCCAACTTCACCGAACTGACGCGGCGCCTGAACAGCGTATCCAGAAGAAAGGTAGGCGTGCCGGTTTCGAACCAGTAGGCGCCGAACTTCCGGCGGCGGAAAAGCAGCAGGATGTCGAAGGGGTTGTAGACCTCCTCGCCCAGCCAGCGGTAGCCGTTGTACCACTCGCGGATCCGGTCCCGGTCCAGCCCCGGCAGTTCGGGAGCGAACACGGTGTCAAGATCCCGGTCCGTGTAACCGCAAATGGCCGAGAACGCCGGCTCCAGCGTGATGTCGATCAGGTTGTTGAGGCCCGAGAACAGGCTGACCTTGGAGAACTTGCTCACCCCCGTGAAGAAGCTGAACCGGATGTGCCGGTCCGCGTCCTTGACGACCCCGTAGACACCGCGCAGGAAGTCGCGGTTCGCGCGTGCGATGTCCGGCGCGTCGAGCGCGTCAAGGATCGGCTTGTCGTATTCGTCGACCAGGACGGCAACGCGCTGCCCGACCTTGCGGTGAAGCGCTTCGACCAGCGCCGCGAGCCGCTCGGGACCGGTGCGGCACGCCGAAGCCACACCCGCCCGGCGTTCCACGGCGTCGAGCTGCGCCATGAGATTCGTGAGCAGCGACCCCGGCTCCGTGAAGTTGCCGCCGCCGAAGCTCAGCCGCAGCACGGGGTAGCGTGTTGACCAGTCCCAGCGGTCGTGAATGTCCAGCCCGCGGAATAGCAGCTCGTTTCCTTCGAACAGTTCCTTGCAGGTGTCCAGAAACAGGCTTTTCCCGAAGCGCCGGGGCCGAGACAGGAAGTAGTGCTTGCCCTCTTCCAGCAGGCGGCGCACGAAGGCCGTCTTGTCGACGTAGTAGTAGTCTCCGCTACGGATCTCCCGGAAGGTCTGGATGCCGAGGGGCAGTTTGCGCCTGTCTGGGGAGGTCATCGCTCAAGTGCCCTTGCGGTCGGCGGGAGTCGGGAGGGAGGAACGCTAGACGCGCGGTCGGCGGCGAGCAAGCCCGCGCCCAGGCTTCGGCCCTAACGAACCCCGCGCGCGAGCGGTCGAAGATGCAGGCGATTCCCGACGCAAGGAGCAACCAATGCACCACCACGACTACGGCGGACTGCACGAGGACCTGAAACGCACGGGCGCCGCGATGAAGCGTCGCGACGTGCTGAGGCTGGCGATGGGAGGGGTGGGGATGGGCGCGGTGTACCTCTTCGGGCGTGCCGACGAGGTCCGCGGTGTGGAGGGCGGCGGCGCGAACTGCGAGAAAATCCCGGAGGAGACCGCGGGCCCCTTCCCCGCGGACGGGTCGAACGGGCCCGATGTGCTGAGCAAGGCGGGCGTGGTCCGCTCGGACATCCGCTCGAGCTTCGCGGGCCTCTCGGGGGCGGCGGCCGGGGTGCCGCTGACGGTGATGCTGCAACTCGTCGAACTGCAGCAGGGCTGCGCGCCGGCAGCCGGCCTTGCGGTGTACGTGTGGCACTGCGACGCCGCCGGTCTCTATTCGCTCTACAACAGGGGCGCCACCGACCAGAACTACCTGCGCGGGGTCCAGGAGAGCGACGCGGGTGGAGAGGTTTCGTTCACGACGATCTTCCCGGGCTGCTACAGGGGCCGCTGGCCGCACATCCACTTCGAGATCTTCCGGGACCTGGCCGCCGCGGCCGACGCGGGGGACAAGATCGCGACTTCGCAGCTCGCCTTCCCGGAAGCCGCCTGCGCGGAGGTGTATGGGGCACAGGGCTACGATGCGAGCGCGCGCACCTTCCAGCGCGCCTCGCTCACCCGGGACAGCGTCTTCCGCGACGGCGTCGACCGGCAGATGGCCACGATGTCCGGCGACGCGGCCTCGGGCTTCGCCGCGGAGCTGACGATAGCGGTGTAGAGAGCCGGGCCGCTCCGGCTCTGGACCTGGCCGGACGGGCGCGACACAATGGAGGACGATGAGAAAACTCGTTGTCCGCCTCCTTGCACTCTTCCGACGAGCCTCGCTCCTGCTGCTGAGGTTGCGGGGCAGAACACCCGCCGACGCCGCTGCCGAACGCGTACTCAGCGGTCGGTCCTGGGACGAGTTCTGCGACACGCTCAAGGCCGCCGGAGCCGCGCTCACCTTCCCCGGCGCGCCCCGGGACCCCTTCAATCAAGCCGAGGGTCACCGCTACCTGAGCCGTCTGGCCCGCGGCGGGCTGATGGCGTTCGTCGAATACGCCGACCCTCGCGCGCCCGTGCTGCACCGGGTCGCCCACGAGACGGTCAAGCTGGGAAGCGACAACCCCGACAACTACTACCAGACGGCCGCCATCCGCGGTGACTACGACTACCGGATCAGCGGGCGGCGCAACACGGTCCGCTACCTCGGCTTCGGCACCCAGGCCGGGCACTACGGGGAGGGCGGGGGGATGCCGCCCACCGGCTACATCGAGGCCGCGGAGCTCGACATCGCCGAGGACGGCCGCTTCGAACTGATCGTCAGCAGCCGGAAGCACGACGGCAACTGGCTGCCGATGACGGCCGAGAGCGGCACGCTGATCGTGCGCCAGACCTTTCTGGACCGGGAAACCGAGGCGCCGGCCGAGCTGCACATCGAGCGCATCAACTGCCCGGCGGACGAAAAGCGGCCCCGTCCCCTGACGCCGGAGCAGATCGACGAGGGGCTGAAGTCCGCCAGCACGCTGGTGGCGGGCGCCGCGATGCTCTTCGCCAACTGGGCGCGCGGCTTCCGCAAGCACAGCAACACACTGCCCATGTTCGACCCCGACGTGTCGCTCGCGGCGGGCGGTGACCCCAACATCGTCTACTATCACAGCCACTGGGCCCTGGCCGAGGACGAGGCCCTGCTGATCGAGACGACCCCGCCCGAGTGCGAACACTGGAACTTCCAGCTCAACAACTACTGGATGGAGTCGCTGGACTACCGCCATCACACCATCCACACCAACAAGCACCTCGCGCACCACGAGGAGGACGGATCCGTGCGCATCGTGGTCGCCCACACCGATCCCGGGCTGCCGAACTGGCTGGAGACGGCCGGCCACACCTCGGGCACGATGTGTTTCCGGTGGATCCGGGCGAAGGACCATCCGCAGCCGCGGACCCGGCTGGTGAAGCTGTCGGAAGCCGGGCGCCTCGCCGCTGGCCGCAGCCGCGGGGGATTGTCCGCCGCCGGCGAGCAATAGCGGCCTCGCAGGGAATCCTCCGATGGAGACCCCGACCGACTACCGTCGCCCGTACCGCCCCCTCCCGGTCGCGCTCTTCAACCGGGCAGGCCGGATTGGCCGGCGGCTCGGCTTCGGCGACAGACTGGACATCGGCCGCATGATCGCCGCCGCCAAGCGCAGGACCGGGCTCCGCGACTTCGGCGACGAGTGGTTTCTGCAGCCCCTGGACGTCCTCGTCCGGTCGATCAACCGGGAGGCGCGCCTGACTCCGCTCGGCATGCGAATCCAGCGTTCGCGGATCGTGTCGGCGCTGTCGACCCGGCTGCGGGTGGAGCGTCTGCTGCGTGAGCGGCCGAAGATCCTGGAGGCGGACCTCGGGAAGGTCATCGTCATCGCCGGGTTGCAGCGCACCGCGACCACTACGCTGCACCGGCTGATCGCGGCCGATTCCCGTGTGCGCGCGCTCAGGTCGTGGGAATCGCTGAGTCCGGTCCCGCTTCCCGGCGAAAGGCCGGGCGATCCCCGGCGGCGCATGCGCGAGGCAAAGCGGGCGGCCGCGGCGATCGGCTTCCTGGCGCCCGACTTCCTCGCCATTCATCCGGTTCGGTACGATGCGCCGGAGGAGGAGATCTTCCTCCTCGACCTCTCCTTCATGAGCCAGAGCCCGGAAGCGATGATGCACGTGCCGAACTACTCGCGCTGGCTCGAGGGCCGGGATCACACGAAGTGCTACGAGTACATGCTCACCCTGCTCAGGGTCCTGCACTGGCAGCGCCCGGGCGACCTCTGGGTGCTCAAGACCCCCCATCACATGGAGCACCTCGACGTCGTGCTGGACGTTCTGCCCGGCGCGTGCATCGTCCAGACGCACCGCGATCCGAAGCGGTCGATACCGTCGTTCCTCAGCATGGTGGCGCATGGACGCGGCATCCTGAGCGACCACGTCGACCCGGAGGAGATCGGGGCGCACTGGATGCGCAAGACGCTCCGCATGATGGAGCGCTCGATCGCCGTGCGGAGCACAGCGGGCGCCGGCGCGTTCGTCGACGTATCGTACCGGGATCTGGTCGCGGATCCGATTGGCGAATTGCGCAGGGTGTACGAGGCCGCGGAGATTCGCTTCACCCGGGAGGCGGAGATGACGGCGAAGGCCCTCTCAGCGCGGGACGTGAAGAACCGCCACGGCAGGCACGTCTATTCCCCGGCCGGCTTCGGCCTCGACGACGAGACCATCGACCGGGCCTGCGCCTTCTACCGGCGGGAGTACCACATACCCGACGAACGTGCTCCGTTGCGAAGAGACGGGTGACCCGGTGCCGACCTCGAAGCGTGACACGATCTTCAGCGCGGTATCGAGTGCGATCGCCGACCGCCTCGCGCAGCGCAGGACGCTGAGCCCGGTACCCGGCAGCGTCCGCATCGACGGCAGGGTCTGCCTGGTGACCGGGGCCAACAGCGGGCTCGGCAAGGCGGTGGCGGTCGACCTGGCGCGGCGCGGCGGCCATGTGCTGATGGCGTGCCGAAGCGGCCATCCGGAAGCGGGCGAAGACGTGAGGCGGCTCGGCGGCTCCGACTCGGTGGAGATGCTGAAGGTGGACCTGGCGGACCTGGATTCCGTGCACGCCATGTGCGACGAACTGAAGGGGGGGCACGGCGGCCGCGGCCGGGTGGACATCGCGGTCCTCAACGCCGGCGTGATGCCGCGGACCGCGCGCAAGTCGGCCCAGGGCTACGAGTTGATGTTCGCCGTGCATTTCCTCGCCAATCGGCTGCTGGTCGACCGGCTCCTGGCGGACGGGACCATCCGGCCGTCCACCCGCCCCGCAAGAACGCCCAGGATCGTGTTTGTCGCGTCCGAAATGCACCGCTCCGCCGGCCCGATCGATTTCGGCCGCTTCGGCGCCTTCACCGACTACGGCCTGCGGGACGGCCTGAAGCACTACGGACTGAGCAAGCTGCACATATGCACATATGCACAGGAATTGTCGCGCCGCCTCAACCCGGACGGGGAGATTCGGGCCGCGGTGCACTCGCTTTGCCCGGGGGCGGTCGACTCCGCGCTGGCGCGTGAGGCGCCGGCCCTGCTGAAACCGCTGCTCCGACCGGTCATGCGCCTGTTCTTCGCATCGCCCGTGAAGGCCGCGGCGCCGGTCATCCATGCCTGCTGCGCCGAGGAGATGGGGCGGCGCAGCGGCGCGTACCTGCACCTGATGCGGGAGCGGGAGCCATCGCCGTTGGCCA
>JAPOOQ010000230.1 GCA_026713345.1 Gemmatimonadota bacterium
GAGGTGGCCGAGCAGCGGAATGAGGTGCTTGCGGGTGACCGGGAGAACCTCGCGAAAGTCCGCCGGGCCCAGCCCTTCCCTGCCACCCAACTCCTCCACGACCCTCGCGGCGGCCCGGTTCAACTCCTCCGCGGCGACCCAGAAGGCGTCCCCCACGAGGCGCACCCGTCCCTCCGCCGCAAGGAAGCCCAGCACGGGGCCGAGCGCATCCGGATGACCGGGAAGGCTGGCGGAGAGTTCGGCGGTGGTGGGTCCCTGCAGCCCCGCTTCGGCGAGGCGGGCCATGATGAGCGCCGCGAGCTTCTTCTCGGCCGGAGAGGGCACGGCCTCGAACCCGGGCAGCCGCGCCAGCCGACCCTCGACGACCATGCGGCCATCGCCGGAGAGACGTGCCGCAAGGCCGTCCGCGAGGCCGCGGCGGGCGTGGGGAGGCAGCGACGTCCTGAGGACCTCGAGCGGCGCGCCGGCCTCCAGCGAACGCGACTCGTGGTAGCGGTGCAGCGCTCCCAGGATGAGGTCTTCGCCGGCGGCCACGATCGCCGGGTCGTAGAGGGCGGCTTCGATGAGGACGGGATGGCCTGCGGCCGCACGACCTTCCGGGAGCTCGTCCGCGAACATGGGCAGAGGACCCCGCCATCCGGCCTCCACCCCGATCGCGGTGGCGTCCAGGCCCGCCCAGCCAGCCAGGGTGGCGGCGCCGCGGATAGCGTGCCCGCCTCCCCGCGCGATCGCCTCCAGCGCGGTGCGGTCGCCGTCCGACAGCCGCTTCCGCTTCGGGGGAACCGGCTCCAGCACGACACCGCCCGCGATGGTGGCGAGGGGTGAGTACGAGCGGATGACGAACCGGTCGCCCGACCGCGCGACCACCGCCGCCTCGAGGCGCAGTTGCGCGAAGGCGGGCTGGCCGGGCGGAGCCTCCGCCGCGCCGAAGAGGGCCAGGCGGGCCATGACCTCCACCGTGCCGAGGTGGACGCGGACGCGCTGGCCGCCCTCCAGTCGCCATCCGCTCCCGGCCAGGGCGGTCAATTGAACGGTGAGCATCATCGAGGGGCGCCAGGCCGGGTGGGAGACCAGCACGTCCCCGCGCCCGATCATGCCGCGCCGCACGGCCACGCCCGTGAGCGCCAGCGCGGTCCTCTGTCCCGCGACGGCCTCGTCCACCTGTTTCCCGTGCACCTGAACGGCCCGCACCCGCGCGTCGCCGCCTCCGGGCAGGATCCGCACTGCCCCGCCCCTCGCCAGCCTCCCGGACCAGAGCGTCCCGGTCACCACGGTTCCCGTGCCCTCGACTGCGAAGACGCGGTCGACCGGGAGCCGGAAGAGGTCCTCCACGGTCCGGTCGCGCGCACGCGTTCCGGAGCGGACCAGCGCGCGGGACAGCGAATCCAGGCTCGACGGGTCGTGGACGGATGTGGGGACCGCCTCCGCGTCCTCATACAGCGTGCCTTCCAGCAGGTCGCGCACGTCCTCCCGGACCAGTTCGAGCCATTCTTCGTCCACCAGGTCCCTCTTGGTGATCGCGACCACCATCGCGCCGACGCCCAGCATCGTCACGATCGCCATGTGTTCGCGCGTCTGGGGCATCACCCCCTCGTCGGCCGCGACCACGAGCAGAACGATGTCCATGCCGGTCGCCCCCGCCACCATCGTGCGCACGAACCCCTCGTGTCCCGGGACGTCCACAATCCCGAATGCGCAACCCTCGGCGGGCGTGTAGCGCGCGAAGCCCAGTTCGATGGTGATTCCGCGCTTCCGTTCCTCGGCCAGCCGGTCGGTGTCGACTCCGGTCAGGGCGCGTACAAGCGCGGTCTTGCCGTGATCGATGTGGCCGGCAGTCCCGAGGATCAGGTTAGTCTTCGGCTTCGGCATCCTGCTGACCGGCGGCGACGGGCTCCAGGAAGCGGAACGAGTCGAGCCGCCGTCCTCCCAGCAAGTGAAAGGCGGTGAAGTCGTCGAGCAGCGACAGGTGAGCGCGGAGTCCGCGCAGCTCGGGTGGGGCCTCTCCCGCGAAAAGCCGTCCGAGTTGCTGCCGGGCCAGGGGTCCGACCCGCCGCGCTCCCTGCGGTGGCTCGCAGCAGGGACCCCGGACGCCCCCGGCCTGCAGGTCGAACCACCCCATCGCGCCGGCGTCGAGCGGCTGGCCACAGGCGACGCATGCTTCGAGTTCCGGCCCGAAGCCGAGGATCTGCACGATCGCCCAGCCCAGGGCCAGCAGTTCCGCCGGCACCGCTTCGGATGGCGCTTCTTCGAGTCGGTCCAGGCCGCTCGAGAGGACGCGGTAGAGCTCCTCGTGGGGCTCCTGGCCGGCGTGACGCAGCACCAGTTCGGCCGCCAGCGAGGCCCCCGCGAGCCTCGACATGTCCTGCGCCAGCCCGAGCCTCGACTTGGCGGGCGCGAACTCCTGAAGGGTCTGGAGCTCCCGGTTGTCGCGAACCGCGAGCACCGCCACCCCCTCGGAGAAGGCGCCCCCTCCGCCCTGGCCTCGCGACGCGCCCCGCCGCACGCCCCTGGCCATGGCACCCACCAGCCCCAGGGCCCGGGTGTAGAAGCGGAGCACCCGGCTGCTCTCCGAATACGGATGGGCCCGAAGGAGGATCGCGGCAGTCGTCACGGCGGCCATCCTCAGTCCTTCAGTTCGTCCAGCAGCCGGCGCCGGGTCCGGTCGTACTCCTCCACGGCGAGTTCACCCGCATTCCAGGCTTCGTCCAGGCGCGCGATCGCAATCAACAGCCCCCGCCGGCGTTCGTCCGAGGCCCGGGATCCCTGCAGACGGGCCCGCAAAACCAGGATCGACCCGGCTGCCGTCAGCGCCAGCCCCAGAAGGACCGCCAGCAGCGGCATCGAGCGCAAGGGCGCACGGGGCACGCCCGGTTCCACGACGACGACCGAGGCCGCCATCTCGCGGCCGGCGAAGCGCCTGAAGGTTGCCCCGTCCAGCTCCAGCGGACCGACCGATGCAAGGCCCGTGACGGTCAGTTCGCCCGCCGGCTCCCGGAACAGCAGCTCCATGGACCGGGTAGCGCCCTCCATCGGCAGCGTGAAGCGGTCCTCAGGGAGCTGATAGTGAAACCCGTAGGCCAGTTCCCCGGGCGGGAACGGGGTCGAGACGAAGACTCTGCCGCCGCTGAAGGAGGCCCCCTCAGGGGCGAGGTCGCTCCGGCCGACGCTGAATGCGAACGCGCCCGGCGGCAGAGCGTGGGACCAGGTCGCTGCCTCCTCGCTCGCGACGACGCTGACCTCCATGCCGTTCTCCACTTCGAATACGTCCGTCACCAGCCACCCCGGTCCGGGTTCGGCCTTCTCCACGAAGACATTCCTGACCCGCACGGGTAGCCGCGTGTCCGGCGTCGCGCCCACGCTGGGGTAGGCCCGCAGGACGTAGGCTTCCACCAGGTCCGCCACGCCGGTGACCGGTGCCCCGAAGTAGAGCAGCCCCTGGTAGCGGATCGAGGCGAAGTACACGTCCACACCCGCGGAGTCCGCCCCCGTGTCCACGACGAACTCGAACCGGCCACCGTCCGTGACCTGCACGCTGTCCATCGATCCCGACAGGGTGGGAGACACCCGGTGCAGGACGACGGTGCCCGTGTCGGCGGGCTCCGCACCGATGCGTACCTCGCCCGCGAAAATGAACCGCCCCGGGGGGATCTGGGCAGCGTTCCGGGCAGGCAGGGCTGCAGCCAGGACGGCGGACAGTACGATCAGGCAGCCGGCCCGCAGAGGGCGCGATGCGGATACACGGCTGATGCGCACGCATTCGCGAATCGTTACGGGCCCGACCTCGAAGCCCGGGTTCGGCGGGCGTGTCCGATTCAGCTCTCGAACCGCCCGAGATCCTCGGGACGCAGTCCGCGCAGGTGCTCTTCCAGCTCCTCACCGCTCATTGTGGTCTCGTCCTCGGCGTCGTCTCCCGAGCCTCCGGGCGACGCGGACGCGATGCTCTCCGAAGCCGGCTCCAGCAGGGCTTCGTCGGCGAAGATGCGTGCTTCGGTGCGCAGGGCGATTGCAATCGAGTCGGAGGGCCTGGCGTCCACGGAGATGAGCTGGCCGTTCCGGGCAATGATCAGTTCGGCGAAGTAGGTGCTGTTCTGAACGCGGGTGATCAGGACCCGCTGCAGCTTTCCGCCCATGCCCCCCACGACCGACACCAGCAGGTCGTGGGTGAGCGGCCGCTGGAAGGTGATTCCACCCATCTGCATGGCGATGGCGCTCGCCTCGCCCGGGCCGATCCAGATCGGGAGCATCCGGTCGCCCGACATGTCCTTCAAAATCACGACCGGGGTGTTGGATTTCCGGTCGAACGCAAGACTCTTCACACTGACTTCTATCACCCTGTCCTCCTCCCTCGATCGCATGGACCACAATTTCATCCACCGCACCGTGGGCGGGTACCGAACCTTGCGGACCCGGCGCTGCCCGTGGCGGTCTGGCTATGGGGATGATGACCCCCCGTCCACGGTTGCACAACCCGGAGACCGGTCGCCGGGCCGGATGCGCCCTGCGGGGCGTGTCAGCGCGCCACGGAAACAGCCTCATGTGAGGGCATCTTCAGTGCGGCGGTCAGTTCGTCCACCCGGTTCGTACGCTCCCAGCCGAAGAGCTGAAAGCTGCGCCCTCCCCGCTCGACGGTGCGCGGCACCCGGCCGAAGTGTCCGAAAGCCGCCGTGGGCAGGAAGACCGGCCCGGCGAGCCCGAGGTCCCGGATGATCGACTCGGGGCGGAAGTCGAAGACCTCTCGCACGGCGCACGACAGGTCCCGGTCGGTCAGCCCATGCGCGGCGGTGCCGAAGGCGTCCACCCACACCTGTACGGGCTCGGCGACGCCGATCGCATAGGCGAGCTGCACCTCGCAACGCCTCGCCGCCCCGGCCGCGACCAGGTTCCTGGCCGCCCAGCGGGCCGCGTACGCTCCGGAACGGTCCACCTTGGTGGCGTCCTTCCCGGAGAACGCACCCCCGCCGTGGCGCCCGAATCCGCCGTACGTATCGACGATGATCTTCCTGCCGGTCAGCCCCGCGTCCCCATGCGGCCCGCCCAGCACGAAGCTGCCGCTCGGATTGATGTGAAAGGTTACCTGGTCCATGCCACCAGGCAGGAATTGCCTCGGCAGGGCCGGACGCACGACCCTGTCCATCAGCTCCCGGCGAAGCTGTTGGCGCGGAACGTCCTCGTCGTGCTGGGCGCTCAGGACGACCGTGCGAATCCTGCGCGGCCGCCAGTCGTCGCCGTACTCGAAGGTGACCTGCGACTTGCCGTCGGGGCGGAGCCAGGGAATCTCGCCGGACCTGCGCGCCCGGGACAGTCCGCGCACCAGGCCGTGGGCCACCGAGATGGGCGCGGGCATCAACTCGGGCGTGTCGTCGCAGGCGAAGCCGAACATCATCCCCTGGTCGCCCGCGCCGAGAGGCTTCGCGTCATCTCCCTCGCCCGCGTCCACCGCCGCGGCGATTTCCGGCGACTGGCGGTCCAGGGTGGTGAGCACGGCGCAGGTGTCACCGTCGATCCCGTAGTCGGCCCGCGTGTACCCCGCCGCGCGGAGGGTTTCGCGCACAAGGGCGGGGATGTCCAGGGCGCCCCGGGCATCGTTCCCGCTCCTCATTTCCCCCGCGACCAGCGCTAGGCCGGTCGTGACGAGCGTCTCACAGGCGACCCTGCCACCGGGATCGCGCTCCATCACGGCGTCCACGATGGCGTCGGAAATCTGGTCGGCGATCTTGTCGGGGTGTCCCTCGGTGACGGACTCGGAAGTGAAGAGACGGCTCAAGGCTTCTGCCTCTCGGGATTGTCGGGGTTGGGTGTATGCGCCCTGATGCGTGCGACGCGGGCGCCGGCATGGAACGTTACAAGGATGTGATCGAAGAAGGAATTGCCCAGTGCGTCACGGGTCACCCGGGGAGAGCCCCGGTTCGGGTGGTCCTGCGAGCGGCTTCTCCAGCGCCCTTCTGACAGCGGCGGTACTGGACGCACCGATGGCGCCGGCCGCGGCCTCACGCACGTCCCGCATGCGGCAGCCGCGAATCAGATTCCTGATTTCGGGCAGGGACGGCCACGCCACGGAGAGGGCGTCCACCCCCAGCCCCATCAGCAGGACCGCCCCGGCGGGCTGCGCCGCCATCTCACCGCAGGCGCTCACCTCGATCCCGGCGGACCGGCCGGCCTCGGCGACGTGGGAGACGAGCCTCGGCACGGCGGGGTGGAACGGGTCGAAGAGGTGCGCCAGTCCGGTGTTGGTGCGGTCGACGGCCAGCGCATACTGGACCAGGTCATTCGTGCCAATCGACAGGAAGTCGGAAGCGGCAGCGAGCTCGGCCGCCGCGAGCGCAGCCGCTGGAGTCTCGATCATCGCGCCGACCCTGACGTCGTTCCGGAAGGGCACCCCCTCTCCCTGCAGCTGCTCCTTCGCGGCGTCGAGCAGTTCGCGGAAGGCGGTGATCTCCCCGGTGGTGTTCACCAGCGGAACCATGATGCGCACGTCGCCGTGAACGGTCGCCCGCAGGATCGCGCGCAGCTGCGTCAGGAACAGCCCTGGTTCGTCACGGCACACCCGTACCCCCCGCCGGCCCAGGAACGGGTTCCCTTCTGCGGGCATGCGCAGGAAGAGTGGGAACTTGTCGCCTCCCAGATCGAAGACCCGGATCAGGACCGCATCCGAGGGGAACGTCTCCGCCACGGCGCTGTAGGCCCGGTACTGCTCCTCTTCGCCGGGGCCCGCGTGGCGGCCGACCGCCAGGAATTCGGTGCGAAAGAGCCCCACCCCCTGTGAACCGAACTCCCGCGCCCGCCTCGCCTCCCCCGGCAGGTCCAGATTCGCTCGCAACGTGACGGCCACGTCATCGAGCGTCACGGCCGTTTCCGGCGCACCGGCCGGGGCGTGCCGGGTCCAGCCGCTGATCCTGGTGCGCCGCCGCTCGAACCGCTGCGCCTCGAGCTCGTCGGGGTCGATGACAACACTTCCCGCGCGCCCGTCCACGACGATCGCCTGGCCGTCGCGGGTCCGGTCGAAGATGTCGCCCAGTCCCACCACGGCCGGAATCTGCATGGACCTGGCCAGGATCGCCCAGTGAGCGGCTCGCGAACCCGCGTCGGTGGCGAGTCCCCTCACCCGCTCCGGATCCAGGCGCGCCACGAAGCTCGGCGTCAGCTCCCGCGCCACGATCACCTCGTCGCCCCCGCCCCCCAGGTCCCACGGGCTCGGCAGGCCGAGCAGGCGGCCCAGCACCCGCAGCTTCACGTCATGCAGATCGTTCAAACGGTCCAGCACCATCGTATGGGAGGTGCGCGCCCAGAGCTCCGTGAGCTCCAGCATCCGCCACTCGAAGGCTCGCGCGGCCGTTACCCGGTTTTCCGAGATGTACCGCTTCGTGCCCTCGACGACCTCCGGGTCCTCCAGCATCAGGATCTGGGGATCGAAGATGCGGGCCTCCACGGGGCCAAGACGCGCTTCGGTGCGCTGCTTGACTTGCTCCAGTTCTTCGCTCGCCCGCTGCAGGGCCCTCTCGAAGCGATCGAGTTCCCGGTGGCGGGCCCCGCGCGGCACAGTCGCGCGCGGCGCCTCCGGAACCTGCCAGTCCACGCGGCGCACTCGTCCCAGGGCGATGCCGTCGGATGCCGGGAATCCCTCCAGGTGAGTCGGAGGCTCCCGGTTACTCATCGAATCCGCGTCTCACCAGCCGCGCCAGCGCCTCAACCGCCCGGTCGGCGTCGTCGCCATCGGCGCGGATGGTAAGGGCGCTTCCCTGCTCGGCGGCCAGCATTAGCACCCCCATGATCGACTTGGCGTTGACCTCGAGGTCGTTCTTCGCAACCAGGATCGAGGAGGAGAAGCCGCTGGCCAGCTTCACGAACTCGGCCGACGGTCGCGCGTGCATGCCCTGCGCGTTCGGGACCTGGACCTTCAGGGTGCGGGTCATGGGCGCGGTGGAGCGTGCCGGTTGCCGCCGATGGAGTCCCGGGCTTTCTCGGCCAGGCGCGGCACCAGTTCGTCGAAGCCGAGCCCGCGGTTGAAGACGAAGTCGAGCAGCATGGGCAGATTTACTCCGGTGACGACCGGAATCTCCGGCAGCTCTCGCACGACAATCATCGCCGCGAGGTGACAGCTGCCGCTGGGCAGATCGGTGAAGATCACGTTGCGGGCCGGCGCCAGTGCATCGCGCGTTCGAGCGCACAGGTCCTCGAAACCGCGTCCACGGTTCGGCACCCCCACCAGCTCCTCCGGCGTAACCCCCGCGATCTGGCGGACCGCGTCCACGAGTCCCTCGGCGAGTCCGCCGTGGGCAACGACGATTCCCCGCGCGCGTCCGGACGTTGTGGGCGGTTCACTCATAGTCCTCGATCAGCGATTCACGGGGATTCATCGCCCTGCGCAGCCCCTCGGCGAAGCGGGTGGGCGCGTGGACGCCTCCGTACGCCAGGAGCTGGTTCATGGCGATCACCTCGCTGATGACCGTCAGGTTCTTCCCCGGGTTCAGGGGGATGATCAGCCGCGGGATCCGCACCCCGAGGATGCTCGTGAACTCCCGGTCGAAGCCCGTCCGATCGTAGTCGCGCGAGTCGTCCCAGGCCTGCAAATCGACGATGATCTCGATCCGCTTGCGCTGCCGCGTGGCCCGGGTCCCGAACATGGAGGCAACGTCGACGATCCCGATCCCGCGGATCTCCATGTGGAAGTTCTGCAGCTGGTGGCCCCTTCCCATGAGCACGTCGTTGCCCCTCCGCGAAACCAGCACCAGATCGTCGGCTACGAGCCGGTGCCCCCGCTGCACCAGGCTGAGAACGCACTCGGACTTCCCGATGCCGCTCGGGCCCGTGAAGAGCAGCCCGATGCCGTAGACATCCGCCAGAGAGCCGTGGACGCTGGTCGCCGGTGCCAGTTCGTCCTCGAGGTACGGTTTCAGGGCACGGAAAAAGTCTCCCGTCTCCAGCTCCGTGCAGAAAACCGGCACGCCGGCGCTCTCCGCAGCGGCCACGAAGACGGCCGGTACCTCCTGCCCCCTCGTCACGAAGACCGCGGGGATTTCATGGGAGAAAAGAGCCTCCAGGCGGGACTGGAACTCGTCCTTGTCGAGCGTGGCCAGGTAGCTCATCTCGGTCTTGCCGAACACCTGTGCGCGGCCTTCTGGAAAGCGTGCGGTGTAGCCGCTCAGGGCCAGGCCTGGCGTCGACAGATCAGGGTTGTCGATCATGCCCTCGAGGGACGTGCGCCGCGTGAGCAATTCCAGTTTCAGCGCCTCTCCCTTCGCGCCGAAGAGTTGCTGCACGGTCATGGAAGCCGTCACGGATGCCGGTAATCCTTCCGCTTCTGGCGGTCCTTGCGGAGGATGCGTTTCATGTGGCAGTCGAGGTCATCGAGGGCCACCCGGAAGTCGGGCCCCTGCCCGCTGGCCACCACCGCCTGTCTTCGGCGTCTCGATACGATGGCTTCGGAAGTATGGTCACGCCCTTCCAGCCCGAAAATGAAGCTCACCTGCATCACGGCGGGGTCGAAGCGGGGCCAGCGCTGCGCGAGCTCTTCGGCCTGCGTCCGAACCATGGAGCTGATTTCGCATCCGTGTGCGGTAATCCTTGTGGGAATCACGTTCACCTCTCCTTCCGTGGGTTGAAGTTCAATTCCAGCTTCCTCGCGCGAGCGACTCCAGGAATCGTTCGACCGTGTCCGCCACGCGGTCCCAGGAGTGCTCTTCGGCCATGATTCTGGCCTTCCGGCCCATCCGGTCACGCTCGCCCGGCTCGAGGAGCCGCGCCAGAGCTCCCGCGAGCAGATCCACGTCGCCGTGCGGTACGATGAGCCCAGTTTCTCCGTGTTGCACGGTCTCGCGCAACCCGGGCGAATCGGAGACCACCGACGGAGTGCCGCACGCGGAGGCCTCGACGCTGGCGATTCCCCACCCCTCCTTGGGAGATGTGAGCACGTGGACCCACGATCGCGACAGCAGCTCCAGCTTCTCCTGCTCGGTAACGAACCCGGCGAAGCGGACGCGTTCCTCGATCCCCAATCGTCGGGCGGTTTCCTCGAGGGCCGGGCGGGCATCTCCCTTCCCGGCCACGATCATCTTCACGCCGGTTCCGCGCCGAACGAGCTCGGCCACCGCCCGCAGCGCCAGGTCCACCCGCTTGTAGCGCTTCAGCCGGCCGAGGTACACGACGGTGGGCTCGGCAAAACGGTCGGGCGCCGGCCGCAGCCTCTCCAGCTCGACGCCGTTGCGGATCACCCTGATGTCCGCGCCATCCAGCCCGCGGCGCACGAGGTCCTCCTTCGTGCTCTCCGACACCGCGATGCAGGGCAGCCCCCGGTACGCTTCGGGAATCAGCCGTTCCAGGAGCCAGGTCGCACCCGCGAGGACGGGATTAGCCTCCCGAAACGCGGTGGCGCCGAAGAGGTGGTGCACCAACAGGACCTGCACCCTCGCGCGCACCCAGTGCGGGGCCAGCAGCGGCACCTTGTTGAGGTCCTCGACGACGATGTCGAACGGTTCGCCGCGGAGGTGCCGCGCATAGTGGAGCGGAGAGGCCAGGTTGAAGGTGTAGCGCCGGCCGGTGCGGTGCACGCGGATTCCGTCCACTTCCAGCAAGCGATCGTTTGCGCCGCCCCAGCCCGAACAGAGAAGCGTCACGTCGTGGCCGCGCTGCGCGAGCCGGCCGAAGACCTGGTGGAGATGCACCTCCGCGCCGCCTGCACTCGGGTTGTGACGGTCCTGCCAGTTCACCACCAGGATGCGCAGGGGAGTCACGCCGACTCAAATGGCCTGTGCGGAACGGTACACCGCATCGAGGACACCGTTGACGAAGCGGGGCGATTCGCTGCCGCCGTACCGCTCCGCCAGCCGGACCGACTCCTGGATGGCGACTCGTCCCGGCAGGTCCGGGAGGAACAGAATCTCGGTGGCGCCGAGGCGGAGAATCCCCCGGTCCATGACCGACAGGCGGTCGAGGCGCCAGTTGTCCAGACACGCGGCGATGACCTCCTCCACCCTTTCCCGGTTGTCGCCGAAGGCCCGTACCAGTCGCTCCAGATACACGATCCGGCCCGACGCCACGAGCCGCTGCTCCAGAGTCTCGGCGAGCGCCTGCTGCAGGGTCAGGCGCCCTTCCTCGGCCTCCCAGCGGTAGTGGACCTGCAGAAACCAGGCCCGCGACCGGGTCCTGTGCCGCCGCTTCTGGGGGTCGAGCGCCTTTCTCAAGACTCCTGATCGCCTCCGTGTGACTCGTAAAGGGCAAGCATCTCGAGGGCCGCGTCCGCGAACTCGGCTCCCTTGTTGGCGCCGCCCGGGTCCGCGCGAGCGACCGCCTGTTCGGCGTCGTCCGTGGTGAGCACGCCGAAGACGATCGGGATGTCGGCCATCAGCGCCACCCGCCCGAGCCCGTCGCTGGCGTGGCCCGCCACGTAGTCGAAATGGGCGGTCTCGCCCCGGATCACGCAACCGATCGCGATGATGACATCGTAGCGGCAGCTGGCCGCGATCCTCATGGCGGCCTGAGGGAGATCCCATGCGCCGGGGACGTACAGCGCCGTGATCAGTTCCGCCCCCACGCCCGCGTCGCGCAGGCGTTTCCTCGTGCCCCGCTCCAGCTGCCCGGTCACCAGGCTGTTGAAGCGGGCGACAAGAAGCGCCACCCGAGGGCCTCCGCCGTGCGCCGAAGCCGTCATGTGCCCTCCTGCGAGGCCCCGGCGTCGCCCACGGCCTCCTCTTCGGGTTCACTGTTCATGCGCACTCCCCTGAACGGTTCCCTCCCCGACACCTGCAGCGCATAGCCGTCCAACCCGACGATGTGCGCCCGGCTGTTCGTCAGCAGCCTGATGGAGCGGAGCCCGAGATCGAGAAGGATCTGGGCCCCGACTCCGTAGTCTCTAAGTACCTGTCGCGATCCCCGAGCCGGTTCCGGCGTCGGCTCC
>JAPOOQ010000231.1 GCA_026713345.1 Gemmatimonadota bacterium
CGCTGTCTCCTGTTACTTTTCACCCTGAAAAACGCCGCCGTACAATCTCGCACCCGGACCCGCAGGCGCAATGCGCGACAGCGAACCGATCAGCGACTCCCGGCCAGCCGCCCCGGACCCCCGGCCCGTCGTCCTCTTCGACGGCCATTGCAACTTCTGCAACGGCACCGTCCGCTGGACCGCCGAGCGCGACCCCCTCGCCCGGCTTCGATTCGCGCCCCTTCGCTCCGCCGCCGCCCGCCGCACGGTCGCCCGCGCCGACCCTCGACTCGATTTCGACGCGCTCCCCGACGCGATCCTCCTCGTCGACCAGGCCGGCGTCCACACGGCCTCGACCGCCGTGCTGCGCCTCATGCGCCACCTGCGCTTCCCCTACCCGGCCCTCGCCGCCATCGCCCGCATCGTCCCCCACCCCCTCCGCGACGCCGCCTACCGGGCATTCGCGCGGAGGCGCTACCGCTGGTTCGGCCGCACCGACGAGTGCCCGTTGCCGCCGCCGGGGATCGCGGCGCGGTTTCTGGAGGAGGATTAGGACTGAGCGGCGGGCACCTCAAACCTCTCCCATCAACTCACCCCCCCAAAGCCGCCGCACAAACGTCGGCGCCGGCAGCACCTCAATCCCATCCTCCGTCCGCCGCGCCCTCGGCTCAAGACAAACAATCGCACGCCTGCCCACATCGTGCTCCGTTGCCAGACTGCGCAGCCCTTTCAGGTGATGTCTGCCGATCACCGCGCTCGCCTTCGCCTCCACCGCGAGTGCCATGTCGCCCAGCACGAAGTCGACCTCGACACCGCTTGGCAGGCGCCAGTGCGTGAGGGCGCCATCGAAGTCCGTGTAGGCCACAAAGGCCGCCAGCTCGTGATGCACCCAATTCTCGAACGCCTTCCCGTACAGCTCCGAGCCGCGCTCCACCGTGCCCCGCCGCGCCAGCCGGTTGACCACGCCGACGTCCGAAAAGTAGAACTTGGCCGCGCCGATGAGCCGCCGCTTGCGTCGTTTCCGCCAGGCTGGCAGCCAGCGTCCCAGCAGCGTGTCCTCCAGGATGCCGAAGTAGTTCCTGACACCCTGGCTCGACACCCCGCACTCGCGGGCGATGTTCGAGAAGTTGACCGGTTCCGTGTCGCTCAGCGCCGCCGCATCCAGAAAACCGGAGAAGGCGGGCAGGTTCCGCACCAGCCCTTCCGATGCGATTTCCTCCTTCAGATAGTCGGCGATGTAGGAATCGAGGAGTCGCCGGGGGCGCGCGGACTGATGGATGCGCGGCAGATACCCGTGATTGAGGAGCCGGTCGAGATCAAAGCTGTCCGCGAGCTCTCCCGCGGTCAGGCCGCGCAGCTCATAGCGAAGAGCCCTGCCCCCAAGCAGATTGGCCGCGCCCCGCCTGACCTTCCGGGCGCTGGACCCGCAGAGGGCGAAGTGCAGTCCACGGTTTTCCATGAGCCAATGCACCTCGTTCAGGAGCGCCGGCACCTTCTGGACTTCGTCGATGACGATCTGGCTTTCAGGGTCGGGAGCCGACTCCAGCTCAAGGCGCAACAGCTCGGGGCGGGTCGCGTACCGCCTGAACTCGTCGCTCTTCAACAGGTCGATCCAGTGGCCGGCCGGATAGTGGTGCCGCAGTAGCGTACTCTTCCCCGTCTGACGGGGCCCCCACAGGAAGAAGGTTTCCCTTCCAGGTCGGGGCAGAATCAGGTTTCGATTGAACATGTATTTGAATTTATCATGATGATTTCAAGTGTTCCAGTAATTCATCACGAAAGATGGCCACCGATGCCAGGACGAAACCCCGGGGCCAGCCACAGAATCCGTTGCGACCACGGCACACCACGCCCACATTCCCGCTCTGGCCCGAACCGACATGCAACCGCCCGCCCGGGAACGCACATCACCGACAATCCCGAAGGAGCCCCCATGCCCGACCGAACCACCAGACCGCCTCGCTCCCACGCCCTCCTCCTCACGGCAGTACTCGCCACCACCCTCGCCACCCTCACCCCCGCCCCCGCCCTCGCCCAGGACCCGGCCAGCTTCCGGCAGACCTGGCGCGCCGAGTTCGAGGCGTCGGCCCGCAAGGTCGTCGCGCTCGCCGAGGCCATGCCCGCCGAGACCTACTCCTGGCAGCCGATGGAGGGCGTGGCCACCGTGGCCAGCGCCTACATGCACATCGCCCGCTACAACTACCAGCTGCCGCACCGGAACATGGGCGTTGACCCGCCCGAAGGCGTGGAATACGCGACCCTCGAGGACGCATTCACCACCAAGGACGAGGTCTTGGAGGTTCTGCGCGCCTCCATGGATCACGTCCGCACCGTGGTCGACGGCATGAGCGACGACGACATGTCCGCGATGGTGAACCTCTACGGGCGCGATGTGGCCAAGTGGGGCGTGCTCTTCCGGCTCGTCGCCCACATGAACGAGCACCTGGGCCAGCAGATCGCCTATGCGCGCTCGAACCG
>JAPOOQ010000232.1 GCA_026713345.1 Gemmatimonadota bacterium
CAACTCGGTGCCTTCAAGGAGGAACATCCCGACGCGGAGGATCTGGACGCCCTCTCGGCGGCGCTGGCCTCCCGTCTTCTGGGTCAGGGAAAGCGCGACGAGGCCATGGCGGTGCTGAGCGGCATCGAGGGCCCGGGGGCCGCGCTGGAACGGGCCTTCCTGCTCCTGGAGGGCGGTACGGTGACGGACGCGATCGCGGCGCTGCAGGCCTCCCTGCCCGACCTGGAGCCGTCTCACGCGACCGAGATCCTGGAGCTGACCCTCGCGCTGAGCGAACTCACGGCACCCGGCGCCGCGCTTGCCGCCCGGGCCGCCATCGCCAGCCACCGCGGCAACCCCGAGCACGCCGTCACCCTTGTTCGCGATGGCCTGGACGGACTCCCCGCCCCCGACCGCCCCGCCATCCTCGCGCTGGGAGCCCGCGTCGCCGACCGGGTCGGTCTCACCGAAGACGCCACCGCGCTGTGGCGCCGCATCGTCACCGAACACCCGGACGCGCGCGAATACCCCGAGGCCGCGCTGCGGTTCGCCCGCGCGCTCGCCGCCGAGCCCGGCGGCAGGGACGAGGCGGTGCGCATCCTGGAGGCGCTGATCGTGGCCCGCCCCGACAGCCCCGTGGTCCCGGGCGCGCGGCGGGAGTTGCGCCGCATCCAGACGGGGAATCCGGGCCCCGGGGGAGGCGGGTCGTGAGGAACAGGTTCCCGCCGGCACCAGCCGAGGTCCCCCGGCCGGGCGCCCGGGCGCGGTGGGGGGCCGCCTCGGCGCTGCGGTGCTCACGCGGGTTTGTCCGCGGACTGCTTCTCGTGCTCGCCGCCACCTCCGCAACGGCCGACCCCGCCGCCGCGCAGATGCTCCTCGTCCCCATGGACCGCTCCCAGGCCAACCACCTCAAGGCGTACGGCCTCACCTACCGCGTTTTGGAGCAGGAGGGCCGCGCCGAGTGGCTGCTCAACTTCCAGGGCGGGTCGTTCCTGCTGCCCGACACCGAGAGCACTCGGCGCCATGCCGCGCTGATGGGCGTGACCGTCCAGCCCGCGGGCCCGGCGGAAGAGGCACGGATCCGGGGGATCATCGCGGCGTCCAACATGGAGTCGGTCGTCCTGGAGAAGGCGACCCGAATCGCCATCTACACGCCCCCCAACAGCGCGCCCTGGGACGATGCCGTGACGATGGCGCTCGATTATGCGGAGATCCCCTACGAGAAGATCTGGGACAACGAGGTGCTGGAGGGGGATCTGAGCGAGTTCGAGTGGCTGCACCTGCACCACGAGGACTTCACCGGGCAGTACTCCAAGTTCTACATCACCTATGCGGGCGCGGCGTGGCTCGAGGAGGAGGTGGCCCGCAACGAGGAGGCGGCCCGCGCGCTGGGCCACCCGAACGTGCCCGCGCTCAAGAAGGCGGTCAGCCGCGCGATCCGGGACTACGTGGAGGAGGGTGGTTTCCTCTTCGCCATGTGCTCGGCCCCCGAGACCCTCGAGTTGGCGCTGGCGGCGAATTCTGTCGACATCGCCGCGGCCTATTCGGACGGCACGCCCCCGGACCCGGACGCCGCAGCAAAGGTCGACTGGGGGCTCGCGATGGCCTTCGAGAACGCCGAAATCCAGGTCTCACCCTCGGTGAACTCCTTCTCGGACATCGATGGGCACCAGGTCAACACACCCTGGCGGAAGCAGCTCGGTGCGTTCAGCCTCTTCGACTTCTCGGCCAAGTTCGATCCCGTCCCGGCCATGCTCACGCAGAGTCACGAGTCGGTTCTGCCCGACTTCTACGGCCTGACCACATCGTTCTCGATCGACCGCCTGAAGCCGGGCGTCGTGAAGCTCGGAGTCGAGGGCATCTGGGCCAAGTACATCCACGGGACCCTCGGGGAGGGGACCTGGACCTACTACGGCGGCCACGATCCGGAGGATCCCGAACATCAGATCGGCGACCCGCCCACCGACCTCGAACTCCATCCCAACTCCCCCGGATACCGGCTCATCCTTAACAACGTGCTCTTCCCGGCCGCCAGGAAGAAGAAGCTGAAGACGTGACCCTGCTGCCCCTTCGGCTGTCGCCGGAGGCCGCGGGGATCATCCGCGACGAAGTGACCCGGGCCGGGGGCCGCGAGGTCTCCTTTCTGGCCGACGTGACCCGCGACCGCGTGATCGTGAATGCGCGGGCGGTGGCGCGCGGGAACCGGTCCGCCGTGCTCGCGGTGGCGAGGGATGCCCCCGAGGGCAGCGTGATGATCCACAACCATCCCTCCGGCCAGCTCGAACCGTCCGACGCCGACCTGGCAGTGGCCGCACGCCTCTACGAGGAGGGGATCGGCACGGCGATCGTCCCCAATGCGGCGGATGGCATGTACGTGGTCGTCGAGCCGCCCGAGCCGCGCACGATCGAACCGCTGGAGGCGGGCGAACTCTCCGCGCTGCTCGCTCCCGAAGGCCCCCTCGCACGGCTCCCCGGCTACGAGGACCGGCGGGGCCAGCGCGAAATGCTGCGTTTCGTGGCCGACCGGTTCAACGAAGGCGGGATCGGGCTGGTGGAGGCGGGGACCGGGACGGGCAAGTCGCTGGCCTATCTGGTGCCTGCCGCGCGCTGGGCGGTGCGCAACGGCGAGAGGACGGTGGTGTCGACCAACACCATCAACCTGCAGGAGCAGCTCGTGCGCAAGGACCTTGAGATCGTGGGCGATATCCTCGGCGAGGACCTCCGCTGGGCGCTGGTGAAGGGAAGGGCGAACTACATCTCCATCCGCAGGGCGCGCCTGGCGGCCGAAACGGCTCCCGATCTCTTCCCGGACGATCGCTCGGCGGAGCTCGAAAACCTGCTGGAATGGATCGACCGCACCGAAGACGGCTCCCGCAGCGACCTCCCCTTCGCGCCCAGCGAGGAAGTGTGGGAAGAGGTGAGGAGCGAGACCGACGCGTGCCTGCGCGCCAAGTGCCCGTTCTTCCAGCAGTGTCACTACCAGCGCGCCCGCCGGGCCGGCGCCGCGGCCGACCTCGTGATCGTCAACCACGCGCTCTTCTTCTCCGACCTGGCCATCAGGATCCTCACCGAGAACTTCCGCGACGCCGCCGTACTGCCCCCCTACAAGCGCGTCGTGTTCGACGAGGCCCACCACCTCGAGGACGCGGCCACCCCCCGGCTCGGCTCCGAGACCACGCGGATCGGGATGTACCGGACGCTGTCGCGGCTCGACCGGGGAGGGAAGGGGATCCTGGCCTCCGCCCGGGCCACGCTGGGAAAGCTGCGCGCATCCCTCGCAGCACGCCGGCTGCACGAACGCGTCGAACAGCGCGCCCGCCCCCTCGTCGCCCGGGCGCGCGCCGCGCTCAACGACTTCTTCGCGCTGATGGAGCCCTGGGCGCTCGCGCACGCCCAACGGGGAAGCCTGCGCCTCGGCCGCCCCGAAAGAGCCGGCCAACCCGGCGATGCCCGCGGCCCGCACGACCGGAGGCGCCCCGGCACGTCCACCGGCCCGGAACCGGCCGCCGATCCCGGGATCGGCGAGGCCCTCGAAAACCTCCTCGTCGCGCTGGGCGACCTCCAGCGCGAACTGGAGCTCCTCGCCGACCAGCTGGGCGAGGACGAGGAACTCCGCGCCGCCCTGGAAGGACGCCTCCTCGACCTGCAGAGCTCCTCGGGCCGGCTGGGGCGCATCGGCCGCGCGCTCCGGCTCTGCCTCCTTCCGGGCAACGACGACCACGAAATGGTGCGCTGGCTGGATGTGCGGCGCTCTGCCAGGCGCGGGGCCAGGCCCGCCAACCTCGTCTTTGCGGCGGCGCCCGTCGAACTGGGCCCCGTCCTCGCCGAGCACCTCTTCGCCAACCTCGACACCGCCGTGCTGACCTCGGCCACGATGGCGGTGAAGGGTGATTTCGGCTACCTCAAGCGGCGGCTGGGGCTGGGAGGCGGGGGTGCGGTGGGTGGCGGCCTGCCCGGCGCGGCCGGCGACCCCCTCCTCCACGATCCCGCTCACGGCGACTCCCTGTCCGACCACGCCGACCCCGGCCTGGCCGTCGACGAGGCCGTCTTCGGCTCCCCGTTCGACCACGCCAGCCAGAGCGCGCTCATCGTCCCCACCGATCTGCCGGGTGCGCGCGGCCCCGGCGGCGCGACCGCCTACAACGACGCGACCGCGCGCGTCGTCTTCGAGATGGCGCGGATCAGCGGGGGCGGCCTCTTCGCCCTCTTCACCTCGTTCTCCGCTCTGCGCGCGGTCGCCGCGGCGCTGCGCGAAATGGGCGCGGACGGGCGCTGGCCCCTTCACGTCCAGGGCGAGGCCGACCGGTCGGCGCTGCTCCGCCGCTTCGCCCGCTCCGGCGACGCCGTCCTGCTGGGCACCTCGTCGTTCTGGGAGGGCGTGGACGTCCCCGGCCGCCCGCTGCGCGCACTCGTCATCCAGAAGCTGCCCTTCCGGGTACCCACCGAGCCGCTCACCGAGGCCCGCCTCGAGGCCATGACCGCCCGTGGCGAGAACTCCTTCTGGGGCCTGATGGTCCCGGATGCCGCCGTGCGCCTCAAGCAGGGGATCGGGCGCCTCATCCGGTCGCGCACCGACCGCGGCGCCGTCGTCCTCCTCGACGACCGCCTGCTGACGCGCAGATACGGCCGCACAATCCGCGAGGCGCTGCCACCCATGCCGCTGTTCAGGGGGCCATGGGACCAGGTCCGTCAGCACATGGGGGAGTTCTACTGAAGTCGGGGTGCCTGCGCGTGCACGTCCCGGGAGACGCTCCGCCGCTCGCCGCACCGCCGCGCCTTGTTCCCGCGCACCATGCCGGTAGATTCATAGCAGCACCGCGGCGCTGTCCGCGGGTTCGCCCCACGACAACCCCAACCTGACCCCAAGAACTGGCATGAAGAAGGCACTCGGTTTCCTGGCTGGAATCTTCCTCCTCTCCCTGGCGGCGCGCGCCTTTCAGACCGCGTGGCTGGGGTGGTCCGGAGGGCACTCGGATGTGGGATTCTGGTGGTCGGTGATCACCGGCTTCCTGACCATCGCGGGACTGGGGGCCGTGATCGGCACCTGGATTCACACCCGGAAGGCCGGGTAGGGGGTGACGCCCGCGCCCGGCAAGATCGTCTGTGTGGGGCGCAACTACGCGGACCACGCCGCCGAACTGGGCAGCGACGTTCCCGCCGAACCCCTCATCTTCCTCAAACCCCCCTCTGCCGTGATCGCGGCCGGCGACCCGATCCGGGTTCCGCCGGACGCGGGCCGCGTGGACTACGAGGGCGAAATCGGACTGGTCGTCGGGAGCCGGTGCAGCCGCGTCTCCGAAGACGAGGCATGGTCGCACATAGGCGGGGTGGTCGCGCTCAACGACGTGACCGCGCGCGACTTGCAGAACGCCGACGGCCAGTGGACCCGCGCCAAGGGGATCGATACGTTCTGTCCGGTAGGCAACGTTGTGGACGCGTCGGCGGTCCTACCAGAGAGGCTGGCCGTGACCACGACGGTCAACGGAGAGGTGCGTCAGCACGCGGAGGCGTCGCGGATGGTGTTTTCGCCGCGTCACCTCGTGAGCTTCATCTCGCACGTGATGACTCTCGAGGCCGGAGACCTGATCGCGACCGGAACGCCGGAGGGCGTGGGACCGGTGTCGCCCGGAGATGTCGTCGAGGTGACGCTCTCCTGCGGCTCCGCGGTACGCAATCCGGTCGAAGGAGGAGAGACCCTCGCGCCGGCCGGGTGAAGCGACGAGGAGGAGCGGATGATGCCGATGGCACGACAGGAGCGGTCAGCACCCCCGGAGGCCAGGCGCCCCCGCAGCGGGTTGAGGCCGGTGCCCCTGCTGGCCGGGCTGGGCGTTTCGGTGGCCCTGCACCTCCTGGTGATCGTTCTCTACTCGTCGCTGGTCCGGATCGAGATTCCCGATGTGGTCGTGGTCCCGGTTCCCCGGCCGTCGTCCGAACCCGAGGGGATGCAGGTCGTACAGATCATCGAGGTGGCGACGCCCGAGACGTCCGCGCCGGAGGAACCGACGCCCACCGAGGAGATCGCCGAACCCGAGATCGAGGCGGAGGGGCCCGACATCGAGACCGAACTCGACCCGTTCCCCCCGGAGCAGTACCGGAGCGCGGTCGAACGCCTCCGGCTCGGCGCGGGCGACCCCCGGCTCTGGCAGCCCATCGATCCGTCGCTGGTGGAGCCAACCCCCGCGCAGGTCCATTGGGTCCGGCTCGCCACGCTGATCGCGGAAGGGAACGACTCCGCGCTTGCCGAGGCCCGGGCCCTCGCGGATGCGACGGACTGGACCTACACCGACGAGGACGGCAAGCGCTGGGGGCTCTCACCGGGGATGATTCACCTCGGCGATATCGCGATCCCGCTGCCCTTCGGCTTCGGGGCCCCCTACGACTACAACGGCGAGCGCGCCGAAATGGCCTTCCGCATGAACGACATACAGCGCGCGGCGGGTTCGCTGGCGGCCCGGCATAGCTGGCGCGAGCGCGTGGAAGCCATGCGGAAGAGGCGCGAGGAGCGGCGCGCGGAGGAGGAGGCCGGCAGGGTCAGGCCCCGGCCCGTGACAAAACCGGATACGAGCTTTAGCCGGCCGGGTCCACGGTAGAAGCACCCTTGCAGCCCGAACGTCCCCGGGGAAGCCGGCTCCCCAAGACCTTCGATCCCGGATCGGTCGAATTGCGCATCCTGCGCATGTGGGAGGAAGGCGGCCACTTCGGCGCCGCGGCCCGCGACGTGGAGCAGGGCGGGGATCCGTACGTGATCGTGATCCCGCCCCCGAACGTGACTTCGGTGCTCCACATGGGACACGGCCTCAACAACACCATCCAGGATGTGCTGATCCGCTGGCGCAGGATGCAGGGGCGCGTCACGCTTTGGGTCCCCGGCACCGATCACGCCGGGATCGCGACCCAGAACGTCGTGGAGAAGCGCCTCGCCGCCGAGGGGAAAACCCGGCACGACCTGGGCCGCGAAGCGTTCGTCGAGCGCGTCTGGGAGCACGTTCACGACACCGGCGGCCGCATCCTGAACCAGCTCAAGGCGATCGGCAGCAGCTGCGACTGGGGCCGTACGCGATTCACTCTCGACGAGGGGCTGTCGCGGGCCGTGCGGGAGATCTTCGTCCGGCTCTACGAGGACGACCTGATCTACCGCGGCGAGTACATCATCAACTGGTGTCCCCGCTGCCTGACCGCGCTCTCCAACGAGGAGGCGGAGGGCACGGAGGCGCGGGGGTCGCTCTGGCACTTGCGCTACCCGCTGGCGCCGGGCCACGAGGAGGCCGCCGCGGCCGCGCGCGCCGCCGGTGCGGAAGCGGTGGGCCGGCTGCCCGACGGCCGCTGGCACCTTACTGTCTCCACCACCCGTCCAGAGACGATGCTGGGCGACACCGGGGTCGCCGTGAACCCGTCGGACCCCCGTTACGGCTCCCTCGTCGGCGCCCACGTCGAACTCCCGCTCACGGGCCGCACCATCCCCCTCGTCGCCGACCACCACGTGAGCGCCGAGTTCGGGACGGGGATGGTGAAGGTGACGCCCGCCCATGACCCCAACGACTTCGAGATCGCTTCGCGCACCGGCCTCGACCTCCTCAACGTCATGACCGAGCGGGCCGTGATGAACGAGAACGCCCCGGAACCGTTCCGGGGACTCGCGCGCGAAGACGCCCGCACGGCGGTGGTCGCCGCGCTCGACCGCGCCGGCCTCCTCGCCGGCCGCGACGACCACGACCACGCCGTGCCGAGCTGCTACCGCTGCGACACGGGCGTC
>JAPOOQ010000233.1 GCA_026713345.1 Gemmatimonadota bacterium
GCGCCGGAGCTGGACGACCGCGTGGGGGCGCCTGCCGGTGCGCGGGTCCTTCAGGCCAACCGGCTTCATCGGCCCGAAGCGCAGCGTGTCGTGTCCTCGCGCCGCCATGACCTCGATCGGCAGACAACCCTCGAAGTAGGGAACCGAGTCCCAGTCGTGTCCGTCGTATACGTCCGCAGCGCGGAGTGCCGTGAGGAAAGCGTCGTATTGGGACTCGTCGAGCGGGCAGTTCAGGTAGTCCGCTTCCTGCCCGTAGCGGCCGGCGGCGAAGGCCAGGCTGCGGTCGAGCGAGTCGGAATGAACGATGGGAGCGATCGCGTCATAGAAGGCCAGGCCCCCATCGCCCAGTTCCGCGCCGATGTCGTCCGCCAGCGCGTCCGACGTCAAGGGCCCCGTCGCAACGACGACCGGACCCTCGGGGATCGCCCTGGCCTCTTCGCGCGTGACCGCGATGCCGGGGTGGGAATCCACCTTTCGCGTGAGCGCGCTAGCGAATAGGTGCCGGTCGACGGCCAGCGCGGAGCCGGCCGGAACCCTGGTCTCATCGGCAGCGGCGAGCAGCGCGGACTCGAGAGACCGCATCTCGCGTTTCAGCTGGCCGTGCGCGGTCTTCGGGAGCTCGCTCTTGAAGGAATTGGTGCAGACCAGCTCGCCGAGTGCGTCCGTCTGGTGCGCGGGGGTCCCCCGCACGGGGCGCATTTCGATCAGTGATACCTCGCGGCCCGCGCGCGCCAGGGAAAGCGCCGCCTCGCATCCGGCCAACCCGCCCCCGACCACGGTCGCCGCCTCCAAGCCGCGGTCTCCTCAGCGCCGCGCCGCGGAGGTCTCTCGCCGGCCTCCGGGACGCCGGGTCTTCTTCCGCTGCGCTGCCCCCGCCAGGAGCTCGACGGCCTGCTCGATGGTCGTGGCTGCCGGGTTTGCGCCCCTGGGGATGCTCGCGTTGGTGGCGCCGTCGGTAACGTACGGCCCGTAGCGCCCCTTCAGCACCCGGAGCACGTCGCCGGATTCGGGATGGGGGCCCAGCTCCTTGAGCACCGTCCTGGTGGTGCGCCGCGACCGCTTCTCCTGGGCGAGCAGAGTCAGCGCTTCGTCCAGCGTCACCGTGAAGATCCGGTCGGCGGACTCGAGGCTGCGGTATTCGCGTTCCCGCTGCACGTAGGGGCCGTAACGTCCCAGCCCCGCCTTGACCGGCTCACCGCTCTCGGGATCCTGGCCGAGGGTGCGCGGGAGGGAGAGGAGTTGAAGCGCGTAGGCGAGGGTGACTTCGGACGGGTCCATCCCCTTCGGAAGACCAACCCAGCGTGGCTTGGCCCGCCCCTTCGTGCGCCCCAGCTGCACATAGGGACCGTAACGGCCCGTCCTGACAAAGACCGGCAGACCGGTCGCCGGATCACTGCCGATGGGTTCCTCGGCTCCCCGGGAGCTGTTCAGGAGCTCGGTGAGCTTGTCCACGGTGAGTTCGTCGATGAGCAGTTCGTCGGGAATCGTGGCCCGCGCCACGCTGTCTCCCTGTCCCCGCTGCGCGTACACCGAGGTCCTGCCGATCCTGATCTGGATGGGCTCGCCGGTATCCGGGTCGGTGCCGGCGGTGACGGCGGGGTAGTCGATTCCCGGGAGCGTCTCCTCGATCTGGCGGGCAAGGCCGGGCTTGCCTCCCCGTCCGTTGTAGAAATCGCGCAGGAAGCTCTCCGACTCCACGTCGCCCCGGGCGATGTCGTCCAGGGCGTCTTCCATGCGGGCCGTGAAGCCGAGGTCCACGTACTGCTCGAAGTGGGCCCGCAGCAGCTGGTTCACCGCCATCCCCGTATAGGTCGGCACCAGGTTGCCGCCGCGCTTGCGCACGTAGTCACGCTCCTGAATGGTGGAGATCGTCGGCGTGTAGGTGGAAGGGCGGCCGATCCCCTCCTCTTCCAGCTTCCTGACCAGCGAGGCTTCCGAGTAGCGGGGCGGGGGCTTCGTCTCGCGGCGTTCGGGTTCGACGGAACGCAGCACGACCCCGTGGCCGGGCTGGTTGGTCGGCCCGGCCGAACCGGTGCCGGGGCTTCCCCCTGCGTGGATTTCGTCGCCCTCCTCCAGCTGTGGGAGGAGCTGGTCCTTGCGGGGAGTGCCGTAGGCCTTGAAGAACCCGGGGAAGCGCACAACCGAGCCGGTCGCCTGGAAGGTGTGGTCGACGCCGTCGATGCGCGCAACGACCTCCATGGTCGTGCGGTCCAGTCTGGCATCCGCCATCTGGGATGCGACGGTCCGGCTCCAGATCAGCCGGTAGAGCGCGAGTTCGCGACGGTCCAGGAACCGGCTCAGCTGGTCGGGCGTTCGGCCGACTTCCGACGGCCGGATCCCTTCGTGGGCTTCCTGCGCGACCTTGGACTTCGTCCTGTAGCGCCTGGGTCCCTGGTAGTAGTCGGAACCGAAGGAGCCCTCGATGTACCGGCCCGCGTCGCCCAGCGCCTTGTTGGAGAGGGTAACCGAGTCGGTCCTCATGTATGTGATCAGGCCTTCCCGGTCTCCCCCACCCAGATCCACACCCTCGTACAGGCGCTGCGCGATGCTCATCGTCTGTCGGGGCGACATGCCCAGCCGGTTGCTCGCCGCCTGTTGCAGGGTCGAGGTGGTGAACGGGGGCGCAGGCCGTTGAACGCTCGACTTGCGCTCGACCGAGTCGACCCGCCAGGGCACGGCATCGAACGCGGTCCCGGCGATGCGCGTTGCGGCATCCTCGTCGAGGGACAGCGCGCGCGACGACTCGCGAAGCCGACCCGTGGTGGAATCGAAGTCCTTGCCGGTGGCCAGCGCCCGTCCACCCACGCGCGTGAGCACGGCGCTGAACGCTTCTTCCCCTTGGGCGAGCGTCGCCTTCGCGCGCCAGAATTCGGACACGTGGAAGCGCCGGCGCTCCTCTTCCCGTTCCACGATGAGCCGCAGCGCGACGCTCTGGACGCGCCCCGCGCTCAGCTTCGTCCGCACCTTCTTCCACAACACCGGCGAGAGACTGTAGCCGAAGAGGCGATCGAGAACGCGGCGCGCTTCCTGCGCCCGGACGAGCCTTTCGTCCACATCCCGCGGGCTCTGCAACGCTGCCCGGATCGCGGGGCGGGTGATCTCGTGGAAGGCGATGCGGCGCACGGGCACCTTGGGCTTCAAGACCTCCAGCAGGTGCCAGCTGATGGATTCGCCCTCGCGGTCTTCGTCGGTGGCGAGCACGATCTCGTCGGCACCGGCAAGCTTCGCCTTCAGGTCACGCACATGCCTCCGGCTCTCGGCCGGCACGATGTAGAACGGCCGGAATCCCCCGTCGGTATCGACGGCCAACCGGCCCCAGGCTTTGTCCCGGATGGCGGTGGGCGTCTCGCTGGCCGTCCGGGGCAGGTCACGGATGTGTCCATAGGAAGCCTCGACCTTGTACTCCGGTCCGAGGAATCTCTCGATCGTCTTGGCCTTTGCGGGCGACTCCACAATCACCAGCTTCACGCGGTTTCTTCCCTTTCCAGGTCACCCCCGCAAGGGGTAAGCCGTTTCAGAATAGCGCCGACCACTTCGTCCGGCGTCCTGCGTTCCGTGTCGATCTCCAGGTCACCACGCCGGTAGTGTTGCCTGCGCCGGGCCAGAAGAGATTCTGCCGTCGCCAGCGGGTCGGCAACCTCAAGGAGGGGCCTCCGGGTCGCCGATTCCGCAATCCGGGCCAGCGCCGTCGCGGGGCTCACCCGGAGCCACACCGACAGCGTGCCGTCGGCCAGCAGCTCCATGTGACCCGGCTGCGCGGGCCAGCCACCCCCGACGGCGACCACCACCCGCCGCCGCCGCATGACCGCGCTCCCCGCTTCGGATTCGAGGCGGCGGAAGGTGTCGAGGCCACGCCCGCGGATGATCTCGTGAACGGGCTCCCCCGCCCGTCCGGCAACCTCGTCGTCCAGGTCGACGAAAGTCCAGCCGAGCCGGTCAGCCAGCATTGGACCCACCGTCGATTTGCCCGCGCCCATGAAGCCGATGATCACCAGTCGCTCAAGCGAATCCGGTTCGGGCGGTGAGTCGGCCCGTTGCGCCCGCACCCCGGTCGTCATGAGGTCCCGGCCTCCGGCTGCGCCCCGGCCTCGCTCCCGGCCCCGGTGTCGCGTTCGGCCCCGGCCTCGCGTTCGCCAAATCCCCTCGCGGCGAGGTGCTCCACGTATGAATCCAGGTTCCGGCGCAGCTCACCCAGCGAATCACCGCCGAACTTCTCCAAGATCGCGTCGGCAACCACGAGCGCGACCATCGCCTCCGCGACAACCGCGGCCGCCGGCACGGCGCAGACATCGCTGCGTTCCACGGTAGCCACCCGGGAGCTGCCATCCCTGAGGTCGACGCTCGGCAGCCGCTTCTTCAGCAGCGTCGAGATCGGCTTCATCGCGCCACGCACCACCAGCGGCGCGCCCGTGGTGATTCCACCCTCCAGGCCCCCGGCACGGTTGCGGGCGCGCCCGAACCCCCCGGCGCGCCTCTTGCTCTCGTCCAGGTGGATGGCGTCGTGCACCCGTGACCCCGGGCGCCCCGCGTTGATGAACGCCGGGCCGATTTCCACCCCCTTGATCGCGTGGACCGACATCACCGCCTGCGCCAGCCGCCCATCCAGCTTGCGATCCCACGACACGTAGCTGCCGAGCCCGACGGGCAGCCCCCGCACCACCACCTCGAAGCACCCGCCCACCGTGTCGCCTTCCTCGCGGGCGGCGTCGATGGCGGCGATCATCTCCGTTTCGGCCTCGTGGTCGAGGGTGCGCAGCGGCGACGCGTCCACCGCCCCGTTCAGGTCCGCGGGCAGCGCGTCAGGGACCCGCGCCTCGACGCCTCCGATCCGCGTGACGTGGCTGCCGACAGTCACGCCGAGTTCCCGCAGCAGGGTGCGGGCGACCGCGCCGCAGGCGACCCGGGCGGCGGTCTCGCGGGCGGAAGCCCTCTCGAGGACATCCCTCGCGTCGCGTCGGTCGTACTTGAGGACCCCCGCGAGGTCCGCGTGCCCCGGCCTGGGGAGGTACACCGGACGGAGCGCCTTGGGGTTGATCTCGGGCTCGGGACGCTCGTGCGCCATCGCGGTGGTCCAGTTCTTCCAGTCGCGGTTCCAGATGACCATGGAAACGGGGGAGCCCAGGGTGACGCCGAGCCGCAGGCCCGAGACGAGCTCGGCGCGATCCGATTCGATCTGCATGCGCCGCCCCCTGCCGTAGCCGCCCTGCCGCCGGAGCAGGTCCGGATCGATGTCCGCGGCCGGGTCCAGAGGCATGCCGGCCGGCACTCCCTCCACCACGGCCACGAGACCGCGGCCGTGGGATTCTCCGGCCGTGTGAAACGACAGGTGTTTGAGCGACATCGGCGGGCTGGGAGATGGCGGTTGCTGGGCGGCGGCCGGGACCGCAGGGTTGTCCATAGATAGCGAAGGGCCCGTTCACGGGGAAGTTCCACGCACGATCGTCGGCGTCACCATGATGAGAAGATCGCGCTGGACCGAGGACTTCCTCTCCGTGGCGAAGAGCCATCCGATCAGGGGCAGATCCATCAGCAGCGGGATGCCCGATCGGACTTCGCCCTCCTCGGCGACCGTCAACCCTCCGATCACCACGGTCTCGCCGTCCCGCAGCAGAACCTGTGACTCGGCCTTCTGTCTCCGGAAGGTCAAGCCCACGTCGGACGGCGCGAGGTCCGCAGAGGACCGTTCGGCTGACAGGTCGAGAAAGATGTCGCCGCCATCGGTAATGCGCGGAGAAACTTCCAGTATTACCCCGGTCTCCATGTAATCCACCGTCGCGACCGGAAGGCTGCCCCCGCCTCCGTCTCCGGCGCCCGGCTGCAGCTGCGCACCCGCATCCAGTACGCGCACCGGGGTCTCCTCGCCCACCAGGATCCTCGCCGTGCGGTTGTCCATCACGCGAACGGACGGCTGCGCCTCCACATTGGTGAGCTCGATCGCGTCGAGGGCGTCGATGAAACCGACCAGGGTGCCGCGCCCGACGACCAGCGAGGTGAGCACGGACAACGTCGGGCCCACGATCCGGTCGCCTGCGTTGCCCAGCGCCGCGATGGAATTGCCTCCGAGCGCCACCACGTCCGTACCCCTCGGCACCTGCTCCTCGGGGAGCGAAATGACCCCGTCACCATCGGTGTCCGCGACGCCGGGCGTGAGGAAATTGAGCTGGTTTCCACCGGTGTCCTTCAGGTCATAGGTGATGCCGAACCC
>JAPOOQ010000234.1 GCA_026713345.1 Gemmatimonadota bacterium
ATGCGCATCGAGGTGCTCGACGACCGCCCCGAGTTCGCCGCGCCCGAGCGCTTCCCGGACGCCCGCACGGTGCGGGTCATCGACTTCCGCGACCCCTTCGCGGACACCCCGCTCGGCCCCTCCGACCACGTCATCCTCGTCACCCGCGGGCACAGCTTCGACTACGAGTGCCTGGTGCGGCTGCTGCGCATGTCGGCGCCGCCGGCCTACATCGGCATGATCGGCAGCCGGCGGCGCGTCCGCGCAACCCACGAGCAGCTCGCCCGCGAAGGCTTCACGACCGCGGAGATGAAGCGGGTCCGCGCGCCGGTCGGACTCGACTTGCGCGGGCAGACCCCGGCCGAAATCGCAGTCTCGGTCGTGGCCGAGATCATCCTGTTCCACGCGGGCGGCACGGGCGTCCCTCTGGTGGAAAGGGAGCGGGTGGTTGAACGTTTCTTCGGGGGCGCGAGCGCGGGGACCGGGCCCGCAGCCCCGACCCAACCCGCAACGGAGGAATGACCTTGGACGAGAAGGAACTGCTGGCCTGCCTGGCGCGCATCGAGGAGCCCGCCGTGCTCGCGACGATCGTGTCCTCGAAGGGATCGACGCCACGCAAGACGGGCGCACGCATGCTCATCGGCCGGGACGGGGTGATAGCCGGGACGGTCGGCGGCGGCTGCGGGGAGGGGGAGGTCATCCAGGCGGCCCAGGAGCTGTTCGAAGGCGCTCCCCCCACGACCGTCCGCGTCGACCTGACCGACGATTTCACGACCTGGAGTCCCGCGGTCTGCGGCGGGATCATGAATGTCTTCATCGAGCGGGCGAATCCGGAACGGTTCGGGGAGGATGAATGACCCTGCTCCAGAGACCCAAGGGCGGCCCGTGAAGTGGAATGTCATCTACACATGACATAATGTCGTGTAAACATTACACATGACGCGCCGTCGGTCGATCCCCCTCCCAGCTCCCGGAACCACCGTTGAAATCCGCTACCGGCGGCTCCGACGCCCAACCGAGACCTACCGCCAACAGGTGCTTAAGAGCGGCGCGCGCGGGATCGTCACCTTCCAGCCCCGCACGCCCATCGATGCGCCCCTCACGGTGGCCGACACGACCATCCTGGAGCCCGGCTCGCCCGTCATCTGGTTCACCTTCCCACGCGCCTGGCACGACATCGGCCTCTTCCATCTTGCCGACGGCACCTTCACGGGGCTGTACGCCAACATCCTCACGCCCGTGGAGTTCGCAAGCGAGCACTGCTGGGAAACCACCGACCTCTGCCTGGATGTCTGGGTGCCGCAGCGGGGGACGGCCTGTCTGCTGGACGAGGCGGAGTTGGCGGACGCGGAGGCGGCGGGGCTGGTGGCTTCGGAGGTGGCGGCCCGGGCTCGTGAGGAGGCGAGCGCGCTGATGGAGGGGCTCGCCGCGGCAAGTTGGCCGCCCGCGCTGGTGGGGGAATGGTCGCTTGCGAGGGTCGACAGTTCCTTACTAGGGCTTCGAGGACCTCGCCTTTGACTACACCACCCCGTAGGCCGCGGATATACCACATCGCCCATGTCGATCGCCTCGATTCCATCGTTCAGTCAGGAAAACTCTTGTGTGACGCTGAGATGGCAAACATGGCCGAAACCGGCACTTCCATCGGTATGCACACCATCAAGCAGCGGCGGGCCGCTAGCAGGCCGTGGACAAAGTCGTTTTCGGTGAAGTGCTCGCAGATGGGTTAAATTACAGGGGGACATGGATCTCTGCGAGCGAGGGCGACGATGGCGATAGGCAGACGGCGCAAGCGAGGACAGCAGGAGATGTTCGTGGCGGCCAGCGAGATCCGGGCGCTGGCCAACCCGTTTTACCGAGCGCTGAACAAGTTGCTGGACGAGGCGGGTTTCGACGACTTCGCGGAGGAGGCATGCCGCGAGTTCTATGCGGAGAAGCGGGGCCGGCCGGGCATTCCGCCCGGAGTGTATTTCCGGATGTTGATGGTGGGATACCTGGAAGGGATCGGCTCGGAGCGGGGGATTGCGTGGCGGTGCGCCGACTCGATTTCGTTGCGCGAGTTTCTCGGATACGGACTTGCGAAGAACCCGCCGGAGCATTCGAGCCTGTCGAAGACGCGGAAGCGGCTGAGCCTGGAGGCGCACCTGGCGGTGTTCGGCCGGGTGCTGGAGTTGCTGCAGGAGTCGGGTCTTCTGAGCGGCAGGACGCTGGGAGTGGACGCGACGACGCTGGAGGCGAACGCGGCGATGCGCTCGATCGTGCGGCGCGACGGCGGGACCGGGTACGAGGAGTGGCTGGAGCAGGTGGCGCGGGCGTCGGGGATCGAGACGCCGACGCGGGAAGACCTTGCGAAGCTGGACCGCGAGCGTCCGAAGAAGGGTTCGAACGACGACTGGGTGCATCCGCACGACCCGGAGGCGCGGATCACGAAGATGAAGGACGGCAGGACCCGCCTGGCCCACAAGTTGGAGCAGGCGGTCGACATGGAGAGCGGAGCGGTGGTCGCGACGACGGTGCAGGTGATGGATGGCGGCGACACGGCCTCGCTTCCGAACACGCTGGACGAAGCGGAACGCCAGTTGGCGGAGGTGGGGGCGGAGCCCAGGGAAGTGGTCGCCGACAAGGGCTACCACTCGAACAAGACGATGACGGAAGTCGAGGGCCGCGGGCTGCGGAGCTACGTGAGCGAGCCCAACCGGGGCCGCCGGAACTGGAAGCGGAACCGGAACGCGCAGAAGCCGACCTACGCCAACCGCCGGCGGATCCGGGGCAACCGGGGGAAGCGGTTGCTCCGCCAGCGGGGCGAGAAGCTGGAGCGCACGTTCGCGCACCTGCTCGTGAGCGGAGGGCTGCGCCGCGTCCACGTCCGCGGGCAGGAGGAGATCCGAAAACGGCTGCTGATTCAGGCCGCTACCTTCAATCTCGGCCTTCTCATGTCCAAGCGCTTCGGTTTTGGCACTCCGCGGGCCCTGCAGGGGCTCGCCGCGGCCCAGGCCGCGTTCGTGGGTCACGCCAGCACCGCTTTCGCGCTCATTTTCCGCCACTCTTGCCGTCCTGTTGGCCTTTTCAGGCCGATCCCCGGGTCTTCAGGCCGCAAAACCCTCAGTTGGCACAAACTCACGGCTTCCCGGACGCCCCCCTCCCTCTCTCACCCAGCGCTCCCGAAACCCATTTCTTCCACGGCCTGCTAGTCTTCGCCGTCCCCGTCCTCGCTGTCGTCACCGGCGGCGTCTACGGTGTCTTCGCCGGCGTCGTCGCCTTCGCTATTGTCGCCGGCAGCGTCGTCTTCGGGGTCGTCGCCAGTGTCATCGTCCTCGATGTCGTCTACGGCAGCGTCGTCGTCGCCGACGTCGCCGCCCTCGGTGTCATCGCCAGTGTCGTCGTCTTCGCTGTCGTCACCCGCAGCGTCGTCTTCTTCGCTGTCGTCGCCGGGGTCGTCGTCCGCGATGTCTTCGTCGGCGCTGTCTTCGTCGGCGCTGTCTTCGTCGGCGCTGTCTTCACCAGCGTCGGCGGCGGCGCCTTCACCGGCATCGTCGCCCTGGCTGGTTGCATCAGCGTCGTCGTCCTCGGCGCTTTCGTCGGCGGCGGCG
>JAPOOQ010000235.1 GCA_026713345.1 Gemmatimonadota bacterium
CGGGGGCGGGGCAAAGGCGGGGGCCGCCCCCGCGTGCCGCCCCGCCCCGGCGGGGGAAGGCCCGGCGCTCGTTGGCCCCCCCCCCCCCGTCGTCGCGAACGGGCGCGACGAGCCCCGCCGCTTCGCCCCCACACTGAGGACCCGTTCCTACACCGGTCCCGCCGCCGCGCGGGCCCGCCAGATGGAAGACCTGGGACCGCTGGACGTAGTGGTCACGACCTACGGTCTGCTGCACATCGACATCGACACGCTCGCCGAAATCGAGTGGAGCACCATCGTCCTCGACGAAGCACAGGCCATCAAGAACCCTGCCACCAAGCGTGCCCGCGCCGCCCGCAAGCTGAAGGCCGGATTCCGCATGGTGACGACGGGCACACCGATTCAGAACAACTTGATGGACCTGTACTCGCTCTTTGCCTTCATCAATCCGGGCATGCTGGGTTCAATGAAGAGGTTTCGCGAGAATCTGGCCTTTCCGATCGAGCGTGACGGCGACCCGGTCGCGCGTACGCGGCTCCGCCGGCTGATCTCGCCCTTCGTGCTCCGCAGGGTCAAGGCCGAGGTCCTCGACGACCTGCCTCCCCGAACCGAAGTCATGCTCAAGGTCGAAATGTCGCCGGAAGAAGCGGCGTTCTACGAAGCGATCCGGCGGCGCGCGGTCGACGATCTGGAAGCTCTCGCGCAGGAAGGATCCGATACCGGGGAGAACCGGCTGCAAGTGCTGGCTCACCTGACCAGACTGCGGCTCGCATCGTGCAACCCGCGGCTGGTGCGACCGGAGGGCCCGCCCAGCTCCAAGCTGAAGGCCTTCGCGGCAATGCTCGACGAACTGCGCGAAAGCAGGCACAAGGTCCTGGTCTTCTCGCAGTTCGTGCGTCACCTGAAACTGATCGAGAGCCACTTGATCGAGTCCGGCGTGCCCTATCAGTACCTCGACGGCTCGACGCCCGCGAAGAAGCGGGCCGAGCGGGTGGCCGCCTTCCAGGCGGGCGAGGGCGACGCCTTCCTGATCTCGCTCAAGGCCGGGGGCACGGGTCTCAACCTGACCGCCGCCGACTACGTGATCCACATGGATCCCTGGTGGAACCCGGCCGCCGAGGACCAGGCATCCGACCGCGCCCACCGGATCGGCCAGACCCGGCCGGTCACCATCTACCGGCTGGTGGCCCGAGGCACCATCGAGGAACAGATCGTCGAGCTGCACCGTCACAAGCGCGAACTGGCCGACAGGCTGCTGGAGGGGGCGGACGCACCGGCCCGGCTGAGCACGGAGGAGCTGCTGGAGTTGTTGCGGGGGTGAGGCGCGGGCGAAAGGGTTTGAGGAAGTGGTTATGCGGTTGAGGTCGCTGCTGGAAGAGGATCTTGAAAAGCCTGAAGCAGGACGGGGTGAGGGGAAACATTACTTGAGGCATTGCGCCCGCCAGAAACCAGCGTATGGCTGGCTGCGGGCGGACATTGGAACTAGGTCGGGCGGCTTGGAACGCAAGAGACCCCATATCGAACGAACACACCCGAGTGGCGACCACTCACCTCACACCCCGCGTCTGGACTTCCTCATTTCGGAGACCTCACTCTCACTCATCACCTTCTTGTGTTCCGCGATCCACTCCTTGGCCTCCGCTTCAGTATAAGTGCCGGTCATGATCCCGCTGACCGCCGGAATCCCCGTTCGATGGGGCTCCTCGATGTATGGCCGGAGTTGCTCGCGCAATATCTCAGCATTGTCGGACGAAATCTCCTCAACACCTGCCGCCAACTGACGAACTGTCTCCCTCGCCAGCCCTCCGCTGACTACTTGCGACCCGTCGGTGTCTTTGCCGACCGACTCCATTACTCGCTGTGCGAAGCCATTGGAAGCGTCGTGGAGTACCGTCCCGGCGCCTTGCATTGCCGTGCCACTAAACGTGGCCCCCTGCAGGTAGGTCCACGAGAGCGTTGAGCCTTGCATCCCCGCACCCCCAAGAGAAGCACCGTACATCTGGGCGTTGGCAAGATTGGCCGCCTGTAACTGGGCATTTCGCAGGTATGCAGCTGTCAGTTTCACGCCACAAAGATCAGCACCTTGTAGATTCGCTCCTTCGAGATTGATCGATTGCATACGAGCGTCGAAGAGTCTGGCCTCTCTCAACGACGCTCCGCGCAGTATGCCGCCCCGCAAGTCCGCCTGAACAAGATCCGCACGATCCAGTCGTGCGTCACTCAGCCTCGCATTGAAGAAGTGTGAGCCCCGCAGATTAGCATTCCAGAGTTTAGCTTTTCGGAGATCAGCGCCGTTTAGCCAGCATGCGTGGAGGTCTATACGGAGGCCGCCAAAGATGTCGGCCTCTTGGACGAAAATCAGGGTCAACAGATCTTGGATTTCAAGCGATGGCTTGCCCTGGTGCTCCCTCCGGTACTCGTCATCATACGTAGTCTGGCGGATATGAGCGCACAGAATGTCCAACGCGGTTTGTCCGAGTTCCTTGGTGTCCTTCGCTAGATGGAAGAGCTCGTAGGCACCACCCAGGCGGACCGCTGCGGATTTATCCCCCAGATGCTCAATGGCGTGCTTGAAGCGTTCCTGCCGACGCCCTCGCTCAGTTTGTTCAATTGCGTCTGCCTGAGCTTTCGTGCCTTTGGCCTGGGCCTTCGCAGCCTCCTCCATTGCTCTTGCGCGCCTTTGGGACGCCACTGCGTTGAGGGCGAGCAGAGTTCCTCCCATCGCCACCCCTATGAAACTCATCGCGCCATTCTTGCTGCTCTCGCCTAGGAAATCGACAATGATATCGCAGCCGGACCCTGTGGCGAGGAATAGCACCAGGAGGAACACCAGCACGGCAACCAAAACGAAGCTAAGCGCAGTCATCAGTCGGGACTTCGTAGCGCGGCGACTCCGTGGAACGTCTCCTGATCGGGCACTACGGCTCACTCCTCCTCGAACCCTTGGCTCTTGAACCCGAGCGTCCGTGCATTCTCAGTCACCGTCCGCACCACATGCTCAGGCGCACCGTCCGGGATCTCCGCCTCGATCTCCAGGGTCAAGTTGACCTTGGACCCCACCAGCCCCTCAAGGTGCGACACCACCTCTTCAGCGATCAAGCCGACAGCCTTGCCGGCGCGAACGGGATGGATGTCCACGCTTCCGTGGAACCGCTTCGGGCCGGTCTCGGGTAGCGGCTCCGGTCCCGGACCCGTGCCCGTCCCCGTCCCGGTCTCTGTTCCCGTATCTGTTCCCGTCTCGGTGCCGGTTCCTGTCCCAGTCCCCGTTCCCGGCTCTGGCCCCACCTCCTTCCCTATCTGCTCCCTCGCCACCTCCGGCCGAACCACCAACCCGGGATCATCAGCCGTTATCGGCGGCGGCATCGCGCCCCACTGGAGCCCCAGATAGCGCTCCTTCTCCTCGTCATAGCCCTCGGCGTATGCGAATGTCTCCGTCTCCCAGGTCAGCAGGCCCACCCCTTCCCGCACCGCCTCCACTATGACCGTTGGATCCTCGACACGCTGGAGGTAGGTGTACCGCGAGTAGTGCTCCGCGAGTTGCCGTACTTCCACATCGTCTTTCCATAAAGGAATACGATCAAGGTCCATGCGGAGCCGTGTACTCGCGTAGCGGGTCACCAGCAGCTCCTCACGCTTGAGTCTGGCGGCCGCCCGCTCGGCCAACTCGCCTGCTCCCGTCAGTCGCAGTGCCTCCCATGTCACTTCGTCCGTCGGCTTGGCCTGTACCGGCACCAGAAGCCACTGGAAAACCTCGGGTATCTGGCCCTTCACCCGCCCCTCTTCTTCCTTGAGACGCGTCTGGGCCTGCTTGACCTGAAACGGCGTGAGGTTCAGGGTCTCCTTTTCCGAAACGATTGATTGCCACGCGAGGTACATCCGAACCGCCCCCTCAAGGTCCTGGAGGCGCGTCTGGTCCGGCGCCAGGAAGACCACGGCGTTGCGGCAGAGCCGAGGTCCGGTCCCCCTGGACTCCAACAGGGCCCAAGCCGCGGCTTCGGCGGTGCTGTCCCCACCCTTGATGTAGGCATGGTCGACACCCAGGATCGCCAGTCGAACGCCGGGATCGTCCGGGACATCCGCCGCCTCACGCGGGAAGCAGTGGACGCCGTGGAAATCGCCCCGTTTCGCGGCGTCCGCCTGCACCCGCCGGCTGATCTCCGCTGCCACCTTATCGGGATCCCGCTCCAACTGACCCGCGCGGTCCCGTGCCAGTTTGGTCACAGTGGGCTGGGTGTCGTACCAGACACGGGAGCCGTCCTGGTACAGGTACGTCGCCTCGCCGGCCAGACGGCGGAGAGCATCGCCGAAGATCGCCGCCGTCTCCCCGGGCAGCGCGCATCCCAGCTTGACCCGGCGGTCGTCCATGCCCTTGCGCGCGGCATCCTTCAGCGGAGCGGAACCAAGAAAAACTGTTCTGGCGACGCGACGACACGCGTTGACCTTGCCCAGGCTGCTGAACTGGCCGTCCATGCGGAGGGGAAGCGAGTTCAGTCCATCTACGTCCGCTTCGATGATCGGCACCCAGCGGTCGGGCAAGTAGCTGGTGAGCTCGGACTGAACCCTTGGGTCGTCGATCGGAACGAGGGACGGGATGATCAGCGGGCTCTTGTCGCCCTTTTCCCACAGGCTGTGGATGACGGCAGCCATGAGCCGCAGCACGCCACGCGTACGCTGGAAGCGCAGCAGCGTGGACCAGTCCTCGTAGAGCCTGTCGAAGACCTCGGGATGGATCGGGTAGGCCTCCTTCAGCCGGCGCTCGTACTCCGCGTCGCGGCACTCTGGTGGGTATTCCTGGTGTTGCCGCTGGTAGAAGTCCACGAAGGACCTGGCAACCACGTCACGCTGCTTGTACGCCTCCTGGTCCATGGGCGCAAAGAGCCGCCTTCTCACGATCGCGAACCCCTCTTCCGCGGTTGCGGGACGCCAGGCGGACTCCAGTCGGCCGACGACGTTGCCCAGCCGGTTGAGCGCCTCGCGGCCGCGAACACCGCCGACCTCCGCATCGTCGGCCTGAGTGTGCGGCGACTCGGCCGAGTCCGACGCGGGAAGGCTTATGACGAGGAGGCAGTCGGAGGCCGCCTTGGCGGATTCCGTCAGCACCTGGGCGAATGTGAACTGCGTCTCGAAGCTCCCGGCAGGCAGATCGCTGCGATCGTGCAGCTGGCGCGCGTAGGCGACCCACTCGTCGATGAGGATGACGCAGGGCCCGTAGTCGTTGAAGAGGCCACGGATGGCGTCTCCCGGGCTCGTCCGCGTCTCGTCGGCAGCCGCGATCCTGCTGTACGCATCGCGACCTCCCAGCTGCCAGGCAAGTTCGCCCCAAAGGGTGTGGACGATGGTGCCGTCCGGCTTTTGGTCCGTGCTCCCCGGAGAAATCTTGTTGCCGACCAGGACCACGCGCCGGACCTTCGGGAGCCCATCGACCTTCGCCTCCGCCATCAATTCGTCGACCCCCGCTAGGTCGGTTGGCGGGATGCCCGAGAACAGGTGATACAGCGCGAGCATTGAATGAGTCTTGCCCCCACCGAAATTGGTCTGCAGCTGGATGACCGGATCGCCCCTGCCGGACGTGACCCGCCTGACCGCTCCCACGAGCATCGCGCGCAGACTCTCCGTGAGGTACGTGCGACGGAAGAACTCGGCGGGGTCACGGTATTCGTCCGAGCCCTCTCCCTTGTAGACCTGCCAGAGATCAGCCGCAAACTCCGCCTGATTGTATCTGCCGCTCGCAACATCCCGGTGCGGGACCACCACATCCCGCCATGCCGGGAGAGATGAGACGGCATCGATCTTCAGGGCCGTCTGGGCGCCGCGCCGGCGAACCTGGCGCGCCTGTTCGTTGAAGCGGAGACGGAGCAGCTCCATCTTCATCTTCTCGGCCTCGCCCGCCTCCGGCGCCGAAATCGCGGTCAGCAACCGGTGGGTCGAGTCGAGGGCGCGGTAGGCGTCATCGGTGGAGAAGCTCTTCTGATGAGCCCACCGGTTCCTCGCGGTGCGGAGTTCCGACACGAAGTTTCGCTCGGCGTGGCCCAGGGTCGTTCTGAAAACGGCGTTCCAGGACTTCCACAGCAACAGGAGGAGTGCGTGGGCATCCCAATCCGGAATGGGCCGCATGGCCAGCTCGCGGTTGTCCAGGTACCGAAGGGTTTCCCGGGCGGCCGTGGTCTTCGGAGGGTGAGCGGTCGCAATTTCGCGTTCGACGAAAGGGGCCAGGCCCGTCTGGAGAAGGTCCATTGCCTTGCCGACGCGGTCGCGGTTCGTGATGGCCATGAGGGGTCAGGGGTTGGGGGTGGGGGGCCGTGAGGCGAGCCGTTCGACTCCGTCCATCATGGCTTGGAAGCTTGGTGACCGGTTGTGCTCGCGGGTGAGGGGTTTGGCGGGTTGTGGCCCCGCGCCAGGGAGAAGTGCCTGCCGCCATAGGTCTCCCAGCTTGTCCCCTTCGGCAACGAGGTCGCGGAGCAGGTCGTCGGTGGAGGCTCTGCGCACCTCGGTGATTCCCACCTCTTTGACCAGCCAGAAGATCTCTTCCAGCCGGGTGCAGTCGAGCAAGAGCGGCGAGTGCGTCGACACGAAAACTTGGCCGCCACCGCTGGCGAAGTCCCGGAACTGCTCGACCAGACCGGGAATCAGGCTGGGGTAAAGGTGTTTCTCGGGCTCGGCGACAAGCAGTAGCGGATGGGGTTTGCCCCTATTCCAAGCGACCCGCGCCAAGTTGTAGCCCGTGTTCGAGACATGCTCCGCATACCCCTCTTCCACACCAGGACTCGCATCCGAGACGTGCCAAGTCTCGATCAGCCGCCGGATTTCACACGCCACTCGAAACCGCTTGAACTGTCCCAGCCCCTTGATCGCCAGCACACTCGGGTCGTCCAGCTTGAACTCCTCGCGCTGCGCCTGGGCGCCCTCCTGCCCGTAGACCGACTCGTTCGTGATGGCGGACCCCTCGCCACACCTGAAATCCACGAAATACCAAGGCTTGCCGTATCTCCCTCGGCGGTAGCGAAGGACCTCGCGAGCCACCACGATCTGGCCGTTCTCAGTGGCGACCTCAAGGAGGTACGTGGCAAGTCGCCCACCACTCTCCCGGAACTGCACCGCAATTCCGATCGGGCCCTCGGTGCCCCGCGAAACCAGCTCGCGAAAGCCACCGCGCCGGGTCACGGCGGCCGCGACATTGTGGGTGAGTGCGTCCTTGAGGAATGTGAACACGTCGAACAGTGTGGACTTCCCCGATCCGTTCGCACCCACGACGACCGTGAGCTTGGGCAGCCCCAGCAGTTCGACGTCCCGGAACAGCCGGTAGTTCTTGATCCTGATGTTCTCAATGCGCATCTATGAGTCCCTAGGTCCAGGGATTTCGGTAACCACGAAATCTTCTGCCGCGACCAAGCGTCTCACAGAAGCTCCGCCTGCTCCGCTGGGGCCTCCGCGCTGGCCATTCGTCGGATCTCGGCCCAACTCCCGACCAGACCATTGTACTGAAGCGCATCCGCGGCCCGCTTGTTCCGCTCCGCGATGGAATAGAGGCGGTAGGCCAGGTCGCGGGCTTGTTCGGCCACGCCCCCGGTGAAGCGCCGCACCAAGTCCGCCGCAGCGGCCTCGCCGCCGGTCTCGAGCACCCGAATCAAGTGATGGACACGCTCCCAGGCGCTCGACCGGTCGTCCAGGGTCGGATCCCAGTCCGACGGAAGCTCGCAGGGACGCAGCAGACGCACCCTCCCGGCCCGGGACTCCAGGATTCCAGCTTCGACCAAGCCGTCGACACTGGTGACCTTCGCCTTCGAGAGCATCTCCGCCATCCCGTATTCGCCTTCCTCGAACCCCCGGTCCTCGTACCACGCCAGAGCCCAGCGGGTGTCGGGGTTGAACTCGCCCTCTTGCTCTGCGAGCACCTCGTCGAGGATCTGATTGATCATCGCCAGCGCCTCTCGCACCTTCATCGGTTCGCCTTGGGCATCCAATACCTTCCCGTAGCGGGTGTATATGGCCATGCCGGGGCCGATGGCGGCCTGGGCGAGGTCGACGGGAGCGATGTTGCCGGACTGGAGAAGGTGGAGTGCCGGGGGGAGCTCGGCACGGAGAGCAGTGAGGAATTCGCGGCGGGTGGCGAGGGGGGCGTTGGTGGGGCGGCGGCGGCAGACTAGGATGATGGAGGAGGCGAGGGCGGCGACGTTCTTCTTGAGATTACGCGTATACTCGGTTCGTACGGGCCAAGTCCCCGTGACGCTGAAACCCGCCTGCATCACGGCTTCCAAGAAGGTTTCCCAACCGGTGTTGGTAGTTCCCGTTGCTCCCTTCGCCTCGGCCTGCTTGAATGCGTAGTAGATGGTCACAGGGTACGCCTGATGCGATTGCCGAGCCAGGCGGGCCATGGCCTCCGTCATTCCCCTGAGGAAGAACTCCTCAGCCTTTTGTCTTGTCCCATGGCGATATGGAGTAGCAACCAACTCTTCGGCCTTTGGAACCGCGAGGGTCGCAAAGAGATCGGGAAACGCTGATCGCTGCGACCGTCGTAGCCACGAATAGAAGAAATCCGAAAGATCGGCGTATCCGATGTTGTCGTAGTAGGGAGGATCTGTCGACAAAATACTGTCACATCCAACCAATTGCTTGGCCGCATCCCCTTGAAACCCAGTACCGGGAACTCCGATGCCTAGCCTTGCCACCATCTTCGCCGTCTGTACCACGCCGACAAGGATGTTGCCAGACGACATGCTGAATGGATTCGCTTCTGCATAGTCCCAAACCATCGGGAGTGCCTGGCGTCCAAATGTCGAGACAATTCCGGGCCGTGTCTGGTGCCATGCGCACAGCGTGGACCAGTAGTTGGCGCCCTTGTCCACCGCAAACGCCAGATACACGGCCACAGCCTCGGCATAGGCGCGTGCGCCGGTGCCGCCGTCGCGAAGGGGACGGTCGTCGTCAGGGAGGCCAGCGGCAACGGCGTCGTGCCGGATCCGCTCGGTCGCCTCACCGACGAGGTCGGAG
>JAPOOQ010000236.1 GCA_026713345.1 Gemmatimonadota bacterium
GACATCGGCACAAGCAGGCTGAACCCGGCGATGTCCGTAAGAATCCCCGGCGTAAGCAGAAACGCGCCGCCCACCAGGATCGAGAGCCCGTCGAGCAGGGAGCGCCCCGGCAGACGCCCCTCCGCCAGCTCCCGCTGCACCGCCAGAAACGCCCTCAGCCCCTGGTGCCTGGCGAGCGCCGCTCCGCCGATGCCCGTCGCGACCACCAGCCCCACCGTCGGCCACAGGCCGATCCACTGCCCCACCTGAAGGAGGATTGCCAGTTCAACCAGTGGAATGGCGACGAAGAGGAAGATCAGTCGGCTCAGCAAGGTTGTGTGCTCCCATTGGGTGTGTTGGCGCAGCGCCCGCTGTGTCAGCCCGCCGCAAAGGAATGTATATTCTTCCGACCGGCGGGACTCTCCCGCTCCCGGAATCTCCCGGGCCCCCGTCCAATGAGGGATTCGGATGAAGGACACCTATTTCAGGAAGGGCTTCGGACTCAAGGCCGAGGTGAAGCCCGTCATCGACACGGAGTACCATTCGGCGCTCCTGGAGCGGATCCGCTCCCGCGCCTACACCGACCGCTTCGGCGACGTCACGGTCCGGCTCGCCAAGGACTTCGGCTTCTGCTACGGCGTTGACCGCGCGATCGACTACGCCTACCAGACCCGCCACAAGTTCCCCGACAAGCGGATCTTCCTGGTCGGCGAGATCATCCACAACCCGCACGTCAACCACCGCCTGCAGGAGAAGGGCATCGAGTTCCTCTACCCCACCGCCGATGGGGTGTTCGACTTCAGCGAGGTGACCCCGGACGATGTGGTCATCATCCCCGCCTTCGGCGTCACGATACAGGACTTGAAGGTGCTGCAGCAGAAGAAGTGCGTGCTCGTCGACACCACCTGCGGCTCGGTGCTCCTGGTCTGGAAGCGCGTGGACGGCTACGCCCGCGACGGCTTTACCGCGGTGATCCACGGCAAGTACCAGCACGAGGAGTCGCGGGCGACCGCCAGCCAGGTGCTGCGCCACGAAGGGGGCAAGTACATCGTCGTGCGCAACATGGAAGAGGCCGAGATGGTTGGCGACTACCTGACCGGACGCCCCGGGCGGATGAACCGCGACGCCTTCATGGAGCGGTTCGGCAGGCGCACACCCGACGGGTTCGACCCCGACCGGGACCTGCGCAAGATCGGGGTGGCCAACCAGACCACGATGCTGGCCACCGAGTCGCTCGCGATCGGGGCCCGCCTGCGCGCAATGATGGCCGAATCGATGGGCGAGGAACACGCCGCCGGGCACTACCGCTCCTTCGGCACGATCTGTTCGGCGACCCAGGAGCGGCAGGACGCCGTGGTGGAGATGATGGAGGAGCCGCCCGACGTCATGCTGGTCGTCGGCGGCTACAATTCGTCCAACACCAACCACCTGGCGCATCTGTGCCGCGAGTACACGACGACCTTCCATGTGAAGGACGCCGAGTGCATCGACGTGGACTCCGGCGCGATCCGGCACAAGCCGGAGCTCGACCCGCACACTCCCGAGGTGACGGACTGGAGCTGGATGCCCCCCGGGCCGTTGCAGTTGGGGATCACGGCCGGGGCCTCGACGCCGAACAACGAGATCGGCAAGGCGCTGGCGCGGATCCTGGCGATACGGGGGGTGGAGGGGGAGTTGTAGGGGGCCGACCCTACACGTGCAGCGCCCGCCCCAGCGCACCCAGCGCCCCTTCCGCGACCGCCTCCGATAGCGTGGGGTGCGGGTGCATGGCCCGGTCGATCTCCTCCGCGGTCGACTCGAGGTGCCGCGCCATCACGAATTCCGCGATGAGTTCGGTGGCGTGGGGCCCCACGATGTGCGCGCCGACCACCTCCGAGTAGCGCTTGTCGCGGATCACCTTGACGAACCCGGTCGAGTCGCCGGCGGCAAGCGCGCGCCCGTTGCCGGCCCAGGGGAACTTGCCCACCTCGATGTCGAGGCCCTTTTCGCGGGCCTGCTCC
>JAPOOQ010000237.1 GCA_026713345.1 Gemmatimonadota bacterium
TCCTCGTGTGGGTGAATCCCGCCGGTGCCACCGAACTCGTCCAGATCGACAGTTCATCCGGGCTGGCCGAGTTGGACCGGGCCGCGGTGAGAGCTGCCCAGGCAGTGCGGTTCCAGCCTGCGACGCGTCTGGGTGTGGCAGTTGGAACCTGGGTCATCTTGCCGATCCGGTTCCTGCCGAACGCGTCCGAGGTGGTGGTCGAGCCCGAATCCGAGGCCCTGAGGATCCCGCTGAGCAATTGAAGAGGCCTCCGCTCTCCGCCCGGAAGACCCTCCAGGAACTCGATGCCGATCTGCTTCGCGGGGCGGCCGTCGCGCTGAGGGCCGACTTCAACGTCCCGCTCGAAGGGGGCCGGGTCGCCGACGCAGCCCGTATCGAGCGCACCGTCCCTACGATAGAGTACCTTGTCGCGGCCGGCTCCAGGGTGGTGATCCTGTCCCATCTGGGTCGCCCCGCAGGGCGAATGCGGTCCGAGTTGACCCTCCGCCCGGTGGCGGATTGCCTGGACGGACTGGTGGAGGCGCCGGTTGCCTTCCTGCCGCACGTCGGCGGTGACGCCGTGCGGGACGCCGTGGCCGGGATGATGCGCGGGTCGGTGCTCCTGCTCGAGAACACCCGGTTCCTGCCGGGTGAGACGGCGGGCGATCCCGGACTGGCCGCGGACTGGGCGCGGTGGGCGGACCACTTCGTGCTGGACGCATTCGGGACGGCGCACCGCGCGCACGCCTCCACCGATGGCCTGCCCCGCGCCGTGCGGGGGAAGGGGGGCGAAGCGGTGGCCGGGTTCCTCGTCGCAGTGGAGCTGGATGTTCTGGGTGGCGTGCTGGGCGATCCAGGGCGTCCTTTCGCGGCGGTCATCGGCGGCGCGAAGATCTCCGGCAAGATCGACGTGATCGAGGCGCTGCTGCCGCGCGTGGACATGCTCCTGGTTGGCGGTGCCATGGCCAACACGTTCCTCCTGGCGATGGGGATGGAGACGGGCGGGTCGCTCGTGGAACCGGACAGGGCCGACGTGGCCAGGCGGATCCTGGAGGCTGCGGGGCCCCGGCTCCTGCTTCCGGTGGATTGCGTCGTGGCCGCGTCGTTGGCTCCGGGAGTCGAAACGCGCAGCGTGGACCGCACGGCGGTCAGGGCCGAAGATGTCATCGGTGATGTGGGTCCGGTGACGGCCGAGCTGTTCCGGACCTGCCTTTCCAAGGCGGTCACCATTGTCTGGAATGGGCCGATGGGCGCCTTCGAGATCGACGCCTTCGCCGCGGGAACGCGCGCGGTGTCGGTCAGTGCCGCCGCTGCCGCCGAGGCGGGCGCGACGGTGATCATCGGTGGCGGCGACTCCGTTGCGGCGGTACGATCGGCGGGGGTGGCAAGTCGTATTTCCCATATCTCAACCGGCGGAGGAGCGTCCCTCGACCTGCTGGCGGGCAAGGCCCTGCCGGGGTTGGAGGCTTTGTCCGACCGCACCCGGGCCGGGAACTCCCGGGGGACGGAGGCTTGATTATGCGCAAGGTCGTCGCGGGCAACTGGAAGATGCATCACGGTCCCCGCGCGACGGCAGATTTCTTCGCCCGCTTCCGCCCGGAGACGGACCCCGAGTCGGTGAGGTTGATCTTCTTCGTTGCGGGACTGTCCCTGCACGCGGTGAAGGCGAATGCGCGCGTGCCAGTCGGCCTGGGCGTCCAGAACATCCATTGGGAGCCTTCGGGGGCGCTCACCGGAGAAACATCGGCCGAGATGGCCCTGGAGGCGGGCGCGTCGTACGCCCTGGTCGGCCACTCGGAGCGCCGCCATGTCTTCGGCGAGACCGATGCCGAGGTGGGCCGCAAGGTCGGCGCGGCCGTGCGGGCGGGCCTCGTGCCGGTGGTGTGCGTGGGAGAGCTGCTGGAGGAGCGCCGGGAGGGCCGTCTGGCCGAGGTTCTTCGCAGGCAGATCTCGGCCTTCGTTCCCAACCTGCGCGGTTGCGGGGAGTTCATGGTCGCCTATGAGCCGGTGTGGGCGATCGGAACCGGAGAGACCGCCACGCCGGAGGACGCTTCGACGGCACACGGGATTGTGCGCGAGGCGCTTGGCGAACTCGGGTCCGCGCCGATCCTTTACGGGGGCAGCGTCAAACCCGGGAACGCGGCCGAGCTCATGTCTGCACCGGACGTGGACGGGGGGTTGGTGGGTGGGGCCAGTCTGGACCCGGAGGTGTTTGCCCGGATCGCGGCGGCGGGCACGTCTCCGGGTTGACACCGCGGACCTGCGCGGACACGTTCCGGAACGTCCGCACGGGCGGACAAGATACCAAGAAGCGAGTGTAAAATGTACGGATTCCTATTGGCCATCCTGGTGCTTGATGGCATTATGCTGGGTGTGGTCATCCTCCTCCAGGCGGGTAAGGGCGGCGGTCTGGCCGCGATGGGCGGCGGGGCCGCGGCCACCGATGTGCTGGGCGGTCGTCAGGCCACAAACCTGCTGACCCGCGCGACCTGGATCCTCGGAAGCGCGTTCATGGTGCTTTCGCTGGTGCTGGCCATCCTTTCTTCGCAGTCGGAGGGACCGACCTCCGTACTCGAGGGAATTGGGGCGGGCGCCGTGGCACCCCAGCCGTTGCTGCCGGAGGGGTCCCCGGTGACCGACCTGCTTCCGAGTGACGACGAACAGAATCCTCCGGAAGAGGACCCCCCCGGAGAAGAGGATCCCCCTGGAGAGGAGGATCCGCCGGGGGAGAACGACCCGACTGGAGAAGGGAACACTCCGGCGGACGGGAACCATCCTGGGGAAGAGGGCACGCCTCCGGGCTCCTGAGCGGTCCGAGGCGGAAGCCCCTGCTGAATACGACCGGCGATGGATGGTGACGCCACCGCCCTGAACCGGGAAGTCGTTCAGGATCTCCTCTACCAGGGATTCCAGGCTCGTTTCCTTGAGGGTGGAGCGGGTGTGTCCGCGGCCACCCCGTTCGGCGTGGACATCCGGGCTGTGGTCATGGCGCGGGCAATGCGGCACTCCTCCGACGGGAAAGGCGACCTCTGCTGCCCGGGCCACCTCTCTCCCGGCCCGCTGCTGGCATTCGGCGCCACGCCCCTCGAGTTCCTGCGGCAAATCGGAAAAAAGGGGACGGCACCCGCCGCGGCCCGAAGCGGCGGCCGCAGCTGGACCGACCTTCGGCGGGGGCTGATCGGGTGGGACGGCCCACCGGGGACGATGACCCAGGTGCTGGCCGGTGCGGCATTGGCCTTTGCCCAGCGCGGACAGGACCGCGCGGCGCTGGTCTTCGAGGAGTGCGCGGCCACGGAGACCGGCGGGTGGCACGAAGGGATGAACTTCGCGGCGGCCCAGGCAGCGCCGCTGGTAGTGGTGCTGGACATGGCGCGGTGCGCGGAACGCGCAGGCACCGGCGCACTCGATTCGGTCGGGCGTGGCTACGGCGTGGCCGTGGCTGCGGTCTCCGACGAGCCGTACGCGGAACTGTTCCGTACAGTGGCCGCTGCTCGTCGGCGGGCGGTGCAGGGGCGGGGTCCGACGCTGATCGCCATGCTGCCCGGAGCCGAGGCCGATCCCTGGGCGTTGCACGACGCCTTCGTGGCCTGGGCGCTCGCCGAGGCCGGCGTTTCCGAATCCGAGGTCAGGACGATTGAACGGGCTGCGTCCGCCGGGGTTGACCACGCCTTCAGCCGGCTCGCCAGGGAACCGGAGGCGGACCCCCA
>JAPOOQ010000238.1 GCA_026713345.1 Gemmatimonadota bacterium
ACGAGCGCCGGCTTCGTTTCGTGCGTGCCATCATTCGATTCCTTTCGACGATGGACTGCACGCTCTGCGCGAACGAAAGTTCGCCTGCGAGGGGGCGTTTGACCAGTGGCAGGTCGTCCAACAGATCGGGTTCGTCCCGATCCCAACGGTTCAGGCGCGCATTATCGGGGATCGGAAGGAGCTTGGCGCGCACGAACGTTTGGGGAGACGGTTGGTCGGAATCGGGACGGGCGTCTGGTGCCGTGCGAGGGCCGCATATGTGAAACAGACCCCGATGTGCGCGAAACCCCCGGATCGGACGTGCATGTCGGCGACTTGCGTATGTCGTTGTCAGGATTATGGTTGCATCACGGCCTCCGGGGCGGCTGTGCCGCACGGGAACCGGAAGCCGTGACCGGCGCGACCCCCGTTTTTCGATGCCTGCTGTGGCATCTGCGGAAGGTTAGGATGTGCACTCCATCCCAACCTCCGCGGGGGTCGCTCCAGGCCAGCGATCCCGTGCGGGAAGGCTCTTCGAGCGCCGTTTCGAGGCGCTGGACCTCTGGGCCAGTTCAGTCTTGGAACAACTGGATAGCCGAACTATATTGGAAGGGTTGGCCATAGCTTGGAGCATTCCGGTCGCCTTCCTTCTTGAGACATCTTCCATGCTGAGCCGATCCACGAGAACCGAATGGGATGCAATCATCAGCCGAGTCCTCCGCGAGGAAATCGCATTCCGTCAGATGATCGCGGAAGCAGTACGAGCGGTCGTGGGTGGACCGGAAATCCAGGTTCGCATACCCTTGAGCGACTGTATCGAGAGCACCTTTGAGGCTGTCCGCGACGACCCAGCTTTCGAACCCCTGAGCCAGCGAGACCAGGGGCGTTTGGCCGCTCGTATCTTCCTCTGCTGCGTCCGCAAACGTAGCGCCATAGATCTGGGTCTCAACGAGGGAATCCGCAACGAGGCGGACAGAGGGCAGGTGGTGATTCGGCACATTCGTGAGGGACTCCCGAACATGGGACGAGAGTTCAAGGAAGGCTTCGTTGAAGAAGTGAAAGCGAGTGCTACACCGACTCATACCGAGACGCGATAGCCAGCCTCGGCGGCGATGGCCACTACGCTTCTGCGGCGCGAGGTCCGAGCAGCCCTCTCGGACCCGTCGGGAGCCCTTGTAACCTAGACCCGGCAGCGGGGAAGCGCGGAGGGGCTCGCCGAGCGCGTCCGCAGCGGGAGGTGCGGCACGGCTCTGCGGGCTACTGACGGCGGCGAAGAAACAGGGCGCGGGCGGCGGCCCGCACATCGGTGGACCGTCCGAAGATGACGGCGACGGCCAGAGCCCCGAGGGCAAGGTCGTGGAGCAAGCTCATGGCCCGACCTCCGGGAAGCGCTCCGACTGCTCGCCTACCGGAATCTGGCGGAGATTCCGCACCGCGCGCGCCACGTCGCGGGCATCGGAGCGAATCGGGAGCCAATCGTCGCCGAACCGGGTCAGACGGACCCAACACAACCGGTCCCCGGCTTCGTCGATGGCGACCACTTCACGGGCGGTATCTTCCGGCCGTAGGCTTGCCCGACGATTCCACTGTCGCTCACTGTAGTCCCCCATCTGTGGTGGCCAACCCATCATACGCATTGTGGGTACACGAGGCTAACGAGGGGTTCCGCCCCCCTCGATCCCTGACGGTACCACGCTGAAGCGAGCCAGGATCGCGGGCGGACGGATTGGCCGAGACCGCTGATCACCGCCTCGGTGGCCGCCGCGCTGGTCTGTCGCCGTAGCGAGGTTACAAGGACGAGGACAGGGATCGAAGAACTCTGATGATTCGGTCGCCCCGCCGTCCCGGAACCTCGCCTCCGGGGACCGACCGTAGGGTGTATTCGGCGTCCGCTACGGCGGCGGTGATCTCCGGGGGTCAGAGGGGGCACGGTCCCCCGGCCAGCCTCTCCTGGGGACACGCGGAGTGTGGCCACGGGGAGTATGGCTGCTTAGACACCGTAGGGTGCTCTGAGTCAGCCCTGCGGGCCTCCGCGAAACGCTCCAGCGCGCCGCCCGAGAAGGCGGTTACCCGACCGTCGCGGGCAGCTCCTCCGCCTCTTGGTCGAGGTCCTCACGGACGGCGAGGCGGAAAGCGACCAACTCACCCTTGGCGACGACGGCTGCGCTCCCTGCCGCGAGACCGCGTTCCACCCTACCACTACCACTACACCTCGGGAACCCGAGTTCGTCGACCCTGGGCGATCGTACGGCCCGCAGGTTACCCGAAAAGCCCCCGTTGCGCCCGGAAACGGCCTCCTGAGCCCCGTCACAGGCTTCGGCATGTCCGATCAAGCCATCGGAGCGCCCTCCGGCCCGCTAGATGCTCCACCCATTCGAAGCCCATGCGCAATTGACCGCCAGCTAACGAGAGGACGGACCTCCGTGACCGAGACACCCCCGCTACACGGAGAAGCCCGTCAAGACGTTTTCTTCTTCGTAGCTGCTTGGAAGGAGGCGGACGCGTAAGCCCCGGCAATCGCAACAGCCACGTAAGACGCCGCGTCTACGGCTCCCCACATGGCGAGAAGCGCCACAACCGTCAACAAACCCATAGCCGGCAGAGTTCGCCGGAGCATGCTGGCCCAGACACTGTGGCGCTTCGCTCTGAAATCCCATTCGTTCATCGAGCCAACTGACGCCGAAACCTCTTCCCGGATTTGTTCTGGGTCAGCCTCTGTGATTGTCATTCATCGCATCCTCGCGCCATTGGGGAAAGTGGGGAACAATATGAGCCCGAACTGAATCGCGCAAATGGAACCCAGGGCCGTCCAGCGCCTCGACGGGTTCGCGGCTGGGCTCCATGATGCGACCACCCACGGATGGCAGTTGGACCGTCGGCTGAGAACGACAGCCGATTCGTTTTGAGCGGCCCAACTGCCGGCCTCCCACATCTCGGTCCCCGGCAATTCCCCGAACAGGTCGTTGCGACGGTACGCGGCCTCGACCTTTGTTCTGGACCGCGTGCGCCAGCGCCGCCTCCACGACCTCGCGCGGGCGGTCCGTTTCCTCGACGGCCCATTAGCGGACCGGACGTTCTACTCGCGTACAACAGCGGAACGACGACCGGAGCAGCCCGATGCTTGAGTTCGGTGTTACCATTTACAGGCCGTTTCCCGATGCTGCTGAGCACGGGTCGGGAGGAGGGTGGCTCGGGGCCACTGAGGTTCGGCTCGCCGAGCGAAGCCCGCCAAGCCGACGAACCGGCGGGGGCGAACGGGTACCTTCACCGCCTCGAAGGGGCGCTGCACCGCCTTCCGGCACGGATCGCTGGTTCGGGAGCGACCCCAAGGGACGGAGGCAGGGGTGTGCAAACACACCTGCTCCTGAACCCGTACCAGGCCCTTGGACTGGGGGGGTCGCTCCCGCCACGGCCCGAGCCGCTCGTGTGCCACGGGCCACAGAGCGGCAGAGCCGCAAGACGTTGCCGCGCCTGCGGATAAGCAGGAAGGTCGGTGTGAATCGCGGGAGGGCTAATTGTGAATCGCCCCCCAACGTCGTTTTCACACTCCGGTGCGGCGTAGGCAGGAGCGCCGAATGCAGCGGTGAACGCTCGTCGGCCCCCGATCCCCGCCGCCGTCGTGGTCCGCTCGAAACGTCATCTGCTGCCGGTGAGCCCAATCGGTCGCGCGATCCCACAAAATACACTACGCGCTTTCGCGGCGTTCGGGTTTCGGGCGGATCGCTATTGGGCCCGGCGCTGCAAGCAGCTGATGAGGCCGCCGGTGCCCGCCCAGTCCCGGATCGCGGTCGGGCCATGGAGACCCCGAACCCTGCCTCTGGGGGACCGTCCCCACGAACCCTTCGGCGTCTGCTTTCAAGGGCGTCCAGCCTACTTCAGCCTCAGTTCACGGTCCGGGCCACACGGAACCCGACACTATCGTCGAAGTAGCCAACCCCGAGCGAGTGGCGTCGAGCGGAGCGCATGTACCCTGGATCGCCCACCCAAGAGCCGCCTCGTACGACGCGACGAAGACACTCGCCCGATTCCCATGCTCTTCCGTCCGCAGGTGCACCCGAATAGCTCGGGTTCCAACAGTCCTCCGTCCACTCGACCACGTTGCCCAGAATGTCGTACAATCCGAAGGGATTGGGCTGATAGGAACCCACGGGTGCCGTCCACGCATATCCGTCCGAACACGGCACAGGATTCGCCCAATCCTCTTCCTCCATCCACACGCGACCCTGGTCCGTTCGGGCAAGATCCTGATCGAATCCGTTGGCGTGCCGACACTGCTCTGATCCACGCTCTTCCCAGTACCTTGCCACCGTGGATCCCGCACGCGCCACATACTCCCACTCGGCCTCGCTCAGCAACCTGTACGGTTCTCCGGTCTGCTCGGAAAGCCAAGCCACATATGCCTTCGCATCCTCCCAGCTGACATTGATGACTGGATGGCGACCACGGCCCCACCCTTCATCGCGTGGACGATACCCTCCGCACCCATCCGCCCTAACGCAGGCTTCCCACTCCGCGAACGTCACCTCGTAGACGCCCACAGCGAGCGGGGACCCGATGCTCACCGTGTGTCGCGGCCCTTCATCGCTCTGCCTGCCCTGCTCGGTGTCCGGCGACCCCATCGCAAACGTCCCCGCAGGAACCACGACCATCTCTGGACACATCGCGCAGTCGCGGAAGACCGTCCCCGTCCCCACTCGCCCAGCCTCCCTCGCCATGTCAACCGCCACCGCCAGATCCGCGCCCGCCGCGATCAACGCCGCCGTGATCGCAGGATCCTCCCGCGCCCCCGCCCAGTCCAGCGTCGTCCTGCCGTCGCCGCCCGCCCCATTCGGATCCGCACCCGCCGCTAGGCATGCGCGCACGCTCTCCAGCGTCTCTGTCATCCGCTCCGGAGTGCACCCGAGCGCGATCGCCCGGTCCAGAAGCTCCAGCGCTGCCCCGTACTGCTCGCTCTCGCGTCCCGCTAGCTCCAGATACCGGGTCGCCGAGGTAATCGCCTCCACGTAGTCCTCCGCCCCAAGCCCCACCTCCGCCCGCTTCATCCAAAAGGACTCAGGTAGCTCAACGCCGTGCGCCTTGTGAAGCTCCAGCACCCGATCCAGCGCGCGTAGCGCCGCCACGTACTGGCCGTTGGCGATCTGCCGATCCACCTGCACCATGAATCGGTCCACCTGGATCTCGGGGGGGAGTTCCTGGGCGGAGGCCGGCGCGCTAGCCAAGGCGAAAATCATTGGGGCGGCGAGGGCGACGGACCGGGAAATTCTTAGGACTGGGAGAATGGCGAATGCCCTTCGAGCACGCGTCATGTGGCGAGTGGACATTCTGTTAGGCAGTCACGGATGAGGCCGACTGTGCCATTGCATGCCTTCTTCCAGAATCGGTGTCCGGCGGGGGTGGATTTGTCTTGTCATTCTCCATCCTCCGCAGCCGGAGGGGTTCCGTTTCGTGTATCGGTGGAGTTGGTAGAGAGGGCATCGCGCGAGTTGACGAACCACGCGATACCGAACGCGAACACCGCAAGGCACTCCGCGATCAGTACACCATGATCCGCTAGCAAGCTAGGGATGGTAGTCGCCTGCTTGAGGAAACCGAGTACGATTGCCAAAAGCACGGCAACCCAGATCGTCCAGCCTAGACCCTTGTAGAGCCGCTTGTGTTTCGGGGACGGATCGCTCATGGGAAAGTACCTGTAGGCTATCCACCCGGTGAGGCTCAGGAAGAAGACTGCGGACACAATGTGGATTCCCGCCACCCCCATCCAATCCGAAATCGGCGCTTCCTCTTTCGGAAGGGTCGGAAACACTGCAACACAGATAGCCAATACTCCGGCCCAGGTGCTCACCAGCCTTTCCCTGCCCGCCCATCGGCCCACACCGTCCTGCTGAGGGTCGTCTACAGGGAGGCCACGGTCATCATAGTGGCGACAGTAGCAGACTAGGAATACGCCAAGCGCGAATAGAACGAGCACGAAGAGGTCTCGCATATCCGTGTAGTAATAGGCGCTCATGGATCGCTGAGGCGCCACGCGGGGACAGGCTACCCATCCGCCTATCACCAGCATGGGAGGTAGGAGCATACCTGCCAGACCGATCATGCGACGCAGAACGACGTCGGGTGCGTGTTGGATCAAAGGCTCTTCGTCCTGGTGTCGGGGTCAACGTCGCTGGACTTGACCCGGTTGGTAGTACGGCCAATGTACTCGGTCCTGGGCTCGTCGCAACGTGGAGTGAGGTAGCGGTGGGGTCACCAAGCGAGAGGTTGCTTGGATGAGGGACCTGGAAGATGGTCGCAAATGCCGATGGTGGTGAGCAGCCGAGCCATCGAGGACGATCAGGCCGAGAGAACGCCCGTTCTGTTCGAGCGGTGGCTGATGTCGACTGGGCCGCGTTTCTGGCGGGAGAGCACAGGGGCACGGGGGCCGAACTGCACCGTTGAGTGCTGGCTCATGACGAGCTACTGGTCAAAGAGCAAGGGGGTGGCTCCGCCCCCCTTAGACCCCCTGGCTTTTCGCGCCGCTCGCGAAGCAGCGGACGGGCGCGGGAGGCCGCGCCCCGAACCCCGCCCGTGGTGCGCCCGTGCCTGAGCGCCACTCCGCCGTCGTCACCGCCCGAGTATCGGCGACCGAGTTCGCCGACCGGCGGGCCAAGGCCGCCGCCGCCGACCAACAGGTCCTCCGGCCGCCTCGAAAGCGGCGCTCGACACCCTTCCCGGAGGGACTGTTGGCACGCTAGCGACCCCAGGAGGGCGGGGGCGGGTGGTGCGCATGCACACCCGGCCCCGAACCCGTACCAGGCCCTCGGACTGGGGGGTCGCTAGCGTCATGGCCTGAGCGCCCCGTACGCCACGGGCGAACGGGGTTGCGAGGCCGAATGACGTTGCCGCGCCAGCGGATAGACGGGAAGGCCGGTGCGCATCGCTGGACGGCCAGAAGTGCGCATCGACCCCCCGTGGCGTTTGCGCGCTTCAATACGGCTCTAAGTCGGAGTGCGGACTACGCTCCAACCCAACTCCGGCGACATGCGCCTCTTGTCACGCGCTGCTCCCGTGTTCCGCCCGCAATCCGTAGGATGCCCGAAACGGCTTCCAAGACGAACAGCAGTTCTCAACATCCAACGAGCGCGCGCTGCCGAAGTGTCTCCACGCTGGTCGGCCATTCGGTCGAACAATCCACGGCAGGCACTACGGCGTCGGTGGCAATCGAGTTTCAACGGGTTGGCCGAGCCGCTGCCGTGCGCGAGCAACCCGACATGCATCGTGAACGGGGCTACGTACAGTGGCCAGCGGCCCGAGAGCCCGCTTGATGGCAGCCAGATAGGCAGACGACCTCGCCGGCTCTTGGCCGATGGCATGGCCCCGCGGGCAGCCAGCTCGGTCCCAAGTAGTGCGGACGGCGACTAGGACCGTGCGGCGCTTGCCCACCGGGAAGCGCCGAAGGAGGGCAGTTGGGGCCGACGCCCACCCGTGAACTCCACCGGTGCCCCGCTTGGCGGACAGCATCATCGACCGCCGCGAGCTGCGAGTTTGAGTCGGAGCTGAACCCTCCGGCTTGGGACGCAAGCCCACCAGCGTCCGCTTGATCCCCGACGCCCCCATCACTATGGCCGGAAAGGACCCTGGCGCGGCCCGTCCGAGGAGGTGTAGGTGGCTTCGAGAGCCCTCCAAAGAGCCTAGGGCGGTGCCCTTGGATGCGGTCGCCGACGAGGAAGCGCTTAGTACGCGGAAAGGCGTCCGAGCGCCGGGACGAAGCCGGAGGACCCCCGTACAGGAGGTAAAGAGGTAAAGACATAGGAGTCAATTCAAGGTCCGGGCAGCACGGAACCCGAGGTAGTGGTTGCCCTGTTCCCGGTACTCGGCCCAGCTCCCGCTGCGGTACGCCGAACGGAGGCGCCATGGAGGGCCGTTCCAGGAGCCGCCGCGCAACACACGATTGGTACAATCTCCCGACCGCCAAGCGCTGCCGTCAGTCGGAGCATCCGAATAGCCATCGTTCCAGCAGTCCTGCGTCCACTCCCGCACGTTGCCCAGCACGTCGTACAGCCCAAACGCGTTCGGCTCGAACATGCCCACCGGGGCGGTATGCACATAGCCATCCGAGCACGACACCGGATCCAAATTGAATCCCCATTCCGCATGCCCTATCCGATCATACCCGTTCCCATACCGGCACTGCCCGGTTTCGCTCTCCCCCCAGTACCGCGCCGTCTGCGTCCCCGCTCGCGCCACGTACTCCCACTCCGCCTCCGTCAACAACCGGTACTCCTCTCCCGTCTCCCGCGACAGCCACCGCACATACTCCCGCGCATCCTCCCAACTCACGTCGATCACAGGACGGCTCCCACGGCCCCACCCCGCATCCTCGGGCCGGTACCCCCCACACCCCCCAGCCCGCACGCACGCGTCCCACTCCTCGAACGTCACCTCGTACACCCCCACCGCAAACGGCGACCCGATCGTCACCCGGTGGCGCGGCCCCTCGTCGTCATTTCGCTCCTCCTCCGACTCCGGCGACCCCATCATGAAGCTGCCCGCTGGCACCACCACCATCTCCGGGCACGCTGCGCAGTCGTCCCGGAAGACCGTGCCCGGCTCAATGCTCCTGGGTTCTGGTTCCGGCTCCGGTTCCGCCGCGTCGGCCGCTGTCTCTGGCCAACCCGCTTGCCCTTGCCGGGCGGCAGTGACGGGCGCGCTGTTGTCCCACGTCTCCCGCACCATCACGTCGTAGCCGGACCCGACGACGTACATGTTGAGCCGTGCCTTCGCCACAGCCTCCGCTTCAGCGTCTTCCCAGCTGCTCCCGTACCCAACCGCAAAGGCCTGGAACCTGTGGTCGTCAGGATCGACGGAAAGATCCCAGGTGACTACTCCCTCGTAGGCGATCACAACGAGGTGAGTCTCGTCGGGCTCGGACCAAATGCAGGTGCCGCCGTCGATGATGTACACCCGGCCCTCCAGGCGTGACACGAGAGATTCCTCAAGACGCTCCATGTCCTCCTGGTTGATCGGCTTTACACCGATTCGCCAGACGAGTTCGATGTGGTGCTCGAGAATGATGTCCTCCGGGCCGGGCACCGAAGCGCTCTCTTGCTCGGACGCGATGCATACGGCCGCTGCGCGAGCCACTTGGGCGCTTGCGGGATCTGCCCCGGCGAATATTCCCTGGCACATCAAGGTGCACAGTGCGAGCAGGGGGCCGGCTGGGATCCTAGAGGACCGAATGCCAGATCGCTTGGTCGTCGTCATTGGTGGGGTACCATTTCGTGGGTGGCAGGCCAGCGTAAGTGATTCCATCCAAGCAATAGGAGGCAGGATCGCAATCCGCAAGGAAATCACGTGCCACACTGGGGCAAGCCCCTGGGCAGGCGCTACCGCCGGGAGCCGCGTCGACAGAGCGACCGTCAGGATTGAGTTATGCTACGGTAGTCCTAAGGGCGGACTCTTCCGGCCGGGCTAGACCCGCAGGCGCTCCGTGGCGAAGTTTCTTGATGGGACTCAGCGCCAGCTACATGCTCTTTGGCCACGCTATGTTCAGCATACGAGAGAAACAGATGGCAACCGGAGACTCGACGCACGGCCCGACCGTCTGGATCTGCGGGCGATCCCTGGGTCGAGCGAGACTCCCGCCATTCAAGTCCGGTTTTCTCGCTTTTGCGGCACGGTCCATTCGGGTCCAGCCCAACGGCAGGAAACGCAGATCGTGCAGTCCCGTATGACTTTAGACGATTTCCTGCCGCGATTCAGACCTCAGGTGCTCTGCCGGGCTGGCAAGGCGCGACGAAAGGCGAATAGCACCGCTATTGGCCCGAGGAGCAACGCAGAGCGGTGCTTCGAGGAACGCGTGAGTAAAGACAACATGACACTTTGTAATGTTCTCTTGACAGCGCGAGTGCGTGAGCACCGCGGCCCAGCCCGGATGCATCGCCGCCCGAATGCAGCGGGGACTTATTCCACGGCCTGCTCGTAGCGGGGACCTATTCCACGGCCTGCCGGACCTTGATTGTGACGATGTCGGTATCGTGGTACTGCCGGTGCCTGACCGAGGACGCCAGGTGGCGCAGAAGGCGCAGTGAGACTTCGCTTTCGAGGGCAGAAGCGTCCTCCCGTTCGTTGAGGAGCGCGATACGGTCCTGGAGGTTCTCGCCGCGCGGCGCGACAAAGAGCTCCAGCAACGCCCCTCCCTTTTCCGTGCGGGCGAACAGAAGGAGGCGGCGCCGGGTTTCCGGACCGGGCTCGTCATCCCATGCGACCGTCAGGAGTGCCTCTTCGGTGGCGGCCGCGAGGCGGTCGGCCATTGCGGCGCCCCAGCCGTTGCGCGACGCGAAATCGCCGAGGAAATCCTGGATCTTCGGCCAATGCGACGGGTCGAACGGAGTCTCGAGGCGCGCGGGACGGGGGTCCGTGAGCCGGAGCAGGAGAGTCATGAGGATCGCGGTGAACCCCCCGGCGTTCATGCCGTTCTCCAGCAGGCCGCCGGCGAAGCGGGACACCTGCCCGGGGAAGATCATGCCGTGTTCGAAGGCGATGCCGGCCAGGAAGGCGATGCCGACGATCATGCCCTCGCGGTAACCGAGACCGTCCTGAAGCACGATCTTCATCCCGATCGCGAAGAGCATCGCGAGGAGGACGACCAGATAGCCGGCGAAGACCGGATCGGGAATGGCCAGAACGGCGGCGAATGCCTTGGGGAGGAGCGCGAAGGCCAGGAAGGTCGCACCCGCCACGATCCCGACGGCGCGGGCCGCCACCCCGGTGAGCTGGGTAAGCGGGACGCTCGTTGTGGTCGCGCTGCCGGGGACGGTCCCCGCCATTCCGGCAAGGAGGTTGCCGACGCCGTCCACGGCCATGGCTCCCTGCACGGAGCGGAAGTCGGTCGCGCGGCTCTTGCGCCGCCACGACACGCGCTGAACCGCGACGGCGCTGCTCATGGTGCGGATGGAGGCGATTGCGGCCACGAGGAGGAACGAGGTGAGGAGGGCCCAGAAGGACGGGCCGAAGTCGAGGTCGAAGCCGGGTGCCTGGACTCGGGGCGGGGCGACCCAGGGGGCGGCAGCGACGCGATCCAGGTCGTACAGGCCATACCCGGCCGCGACGGCGGAACCCGCGACCACCCCGATGACGGGGGCCCAGAGCCTGAGCGCGCCCGTTGCCCTGAGCGCGAGTCCGCCGATGACGAGGACCGTCAGGAAGAAGCTGAGCGGGACGCCGGGCGCGGCGGTGTCGCCGGGGGCGCTGGAAAGGAGGCCGGATACGAACGGCATCACCGTGATCGGGATGAGCATGATCACGGTGCCGGAAACGGCGGGGGTCAGGATGCGCTGGAAGAGCGAGAGACGCCATGAGAGGAGGAGGGGAACCAGCGCGGAGATGGCGACGAGGGTGGCCAGCAGCGCAGGTCCTCCCTCGGTGAGCGCCAGGATGGAGGCCGGGATGAACGCGCCGGAAGTGCCCATCACCATGACGTGACCGGCGCCGAACCTGCCGACACGGAGAGATTGCAGGATGGTGGTCGCGCCGCAAATCGTCACCGAGGCCAGCACGGCCCAGTTGAGGTAGGTGTCGCCTGTGCCGGCGGCACGCATCACCACCATCGGGATCAACATCACCGCGGCGATATTGAGGACTGCGAGCTGAAGCCCGACGCCCAAAGTGAGCCCGCGCGGCGGGTGCTCGTCGGGCTCGTAGCGGAGCGCCGGTTCGGCGCCGGCCTGCTCGGCGCTCAAGGCCCGGTCTCGATCCAGTAGCGCTGGCGCTGGAACGGGTAGCCCGGCAGCGATATGCGGCGGCGCGTTTCGCCCGCGAACAATCCCGCGAAGGAGACGGGAAGTCCGGACTGATAGGCGGTCGCCACCGACTCGGCGAAGGTGTGGCTCGCGGGCGTGGGCCCCGTCAGCCAGGCGGACAGCTCCATGGGCGCCGGTGTCCGGTGCGGATCGATCTCCATCACGAGCTGCACCGCCAGATCCGTGAAGGCGGCGCTCCAGCGCTCGCGGGACGTGGGGCCCCCGGCCTGCTCGCGCCAGTACGCACCGCTGGATGCCTGTGCGGGACTCACAGCTTCGCCCGTCACCTGGCTGAGCAGCGATATCGACGGTGGCGAGGCATCGATCTCATCGAAGGCTGCTTCCAGGTCGGACAACGGATCTTCGCTCGCTCCCGAGGCGTCGCCGGACGGCATCGCGGCTGCCACCCGTGTCTTCGGCCGGGCCATCGCCGTTCCCCGGACCCCGGCAAGGCGCAGTCCGTCCTCCAGATTGAAGACTCCGGCGGCCCATGCCGCGGCAAGTTCGCCGACGCCCTCGCCGGCTGCCGCGGCAGGACGGATTCCCACGCTCTCCCATAGCGCCGTTAGCGCGCATTCCATGGCGTAGGTGGCCGGCTGGGCCCACTCGGGGTCCTGCAGTCTTTCGCCGGCACCGGTTCGGTCGAACATCATATCGAGCAGCGAGGATCCCCCCCGTTCCTGCCGGAGGACCTCGTCGCACCGGTCCAGGATGGCGCGCACGACGGGTTCGCGATCGTAAAGGCGCTTGCCCATGCCGCTTTGTGCACTGGACTCACCCGCGTAAACGAAGGCGACCCTGGGTGCGGTGCCTGATTCCGCGTCCGGATGCTGCCCGGGCAGGGGCTCGGTCTCGGCGATTGCCGCGAGCGCCGCACGGAGCGATTCCGTGTCGTGGAACACCACGCCGGCACGGTGGCCGAAGTGACTGCGTCCGATGCCGGCGGTCCAGGCCATGTCCGCGAACAGGGAGCCCGAGTCGGGTGCGCGTCCGTTCGGACCCGCGGGGACGGTGTCCACCCATTCCAGGTACCGCCGCGCCAGTTGCCCGAGTGCCAGCGGCGACTTGGCCGACAGGGGCAGGATGCGCTGTTCGCGGGGGGCGCACGATTCGACCCGGGTGTCCAGGTCGCCCGGTCGCCCGGGGAGTGCGCGGGCCCGCCCGGGCAGCTTGACCGGCACTGTAGTTGCAGCACCGGCGGGCCAGTCCCCGGCATCCCTGACCGCGACACCGTCAGGGTCGCCGTAGCCTTCGACGACCACGTGCGCGTTCGTGCCCGAAATGCCGAAGGAACTCACGCCGGCCCGTCGCGGCCGATCCGGATGGGACGGCCAGTCCGTGCGTTCGGAGGTCACCCGAACGGGGAGCCGGTCCCACTGCAGGTGCGGGTTGGGGTCCTCGAAGTGGAGTTGCCGCGGGATCCATCCCTCGTTCATGGCGAGGACGGCCTTGATCAGGCTCGCAACTCCCGCCGCGCACTCCAGGTGACCGATGTTGGTCTTCACCGAACCGATGAGGAGGGGACGCTCCGGCCCCCGCCCGCGCCCGTAGACGGCAGCCGCGGCCTGCACCTCGATCGGGTCGCCCAGGTCGGACCCGGCACCATGCGCCTCCAGATAGTCCACCTGGTCAGGCGCAATCCCCGCGGGGGCGAGCGCGTCCTCGATCACGCGTTCCTGCGCGGGCCCGTTCGGGACGGTCAGGCCCGCACTGGTCCCGTTCTGGTTCACCGCGGATCCCCGGATCACCGCCCAGATGCGGTCACCGTCGGCCAGCGCCTCGCCCAGCCGCTTCAGGATCACGACTCCGCACCCCTCGCCGCGCACGAAACCGTCCGCCGCAGCGTCGAAGGTGCTGCAGCGCCCGCTCCTGGAGAGCATCCCGACGTCATGCATGAACGTCGTGATCTCCGGCGACAGGATCGCGTTGACGCCTCCGACCAGCGCCATCTTCACTTCGCCCTGGCGCAGCGCGGCGGCGGCCTGGTGAACGGCCACGAGCGACGACGCGCACGCCATGTCCAGCGGCACCGCCGGGCCGGTGAGGCCCAGGACAAAGGAAATCCGCCCTGCCGTGACGCTCATGGTGGTGCCGAGATACCCATGCGTCTCGCCGCCGGCCAAGGCCAAATCCTTATAGTCGCCGTTTCCGACTCCGGCGTACACACCGGTGCGGCTCCCCTTGAGCTGGCCGGGATCCACGCCCGCGTCTTCGAGTGCGTGCCAGGTCGTTTCCAGGAGCAGCCGCTGGCGGGGATCCATGGTCCGCGCCTCGATCGGAGGGATACGGAAGAAGCGGGCGTCGAACTTGTCGATGTCCTCCAGGAACGCGCCGCGCCGGACTACGCCGTCCGTGCCGGCGGGGTCTCCCGCGACGCCCTGCCAGGGACCGGGATCGCGCCGCCCGTCGGTCACCATGTCGGCGCCGGCCTCCAGCTGCTGCCAGAAAGCGTCCAGGTCCGGGGCGCCGGGGAAGCGGCACGCCATGCCCACGATCGCGATTGCGTTGTCGTCGTC
>JAPOOQ010000239.1 GCA_026713345.1 Gemmatimonadota bacterium
CCGCCAGAACCTGGGCCAGCAGGACCCGCAGCCGGAACCCGCCGGAAAGGTTGGACACAGGGTCACCATGAATACGTGCCGGGAGCCCCAATCCTTCAAGGATCGCCGCCGCGCGCGCGGGCGCCGTGTACCCGTCGTGCCTCTCGACGATGTCCTCCAGCGCCGCGAAGCGGGCCGCGTCGAAGTGCTCGCCGGAGCGCGCCAGCACCCCCTCCCGCTCGGCCATCGCGCTCCACAGTTCCTCGTTGCCCATCAGCGCGACATCCAGGATCGGGTCGCCGGAGTGCAGGAACTGATCCTGCCGGAGCACTCCGAGGCGCATCCGCGCCGGCATCGACACCGAGCCCGCGCTCTCCGGCACGTCGCCCGCCAGGATGTTCAGCAGCGTCGTCTTCCCGGACCCGTTCCCGCCCACCAGCCCGTACCGCTCGCCGGGATTCAGCCGGAACGACGCTCCGCGAAAGAGCGTGTGGTCCCCGAAGGACTTCTCAAGGCCGGTGACGGCGATCATGGCCCGGAAGCCGCAACGTAATGATCCCGGTACCGGTTCGCATTCCGAGACATCCCGTACCTCCTCTCTCCTGGACCCCGGAAGGGTTGCTAAACTACAGTCCAGGGGAATCGGGGGCACTATAACTCCCGGTAGACCAGGCCCCGGCGCGCGAGGAACTTCAGGATGTAGTGGCGCGACTTGAGTCCCGTTCCGGCGACAGGCTCGACAGCGAAAGGACGACCTGCGCCAGCTCGAATTGTCGGGAGATCTCAAGCTTGGCGAACACTTTCTTGAGGTGCGCGCGAACGGTGTTGTAGCTGCGGCCGGTTGCCCGAGCGATCTGGTGCAGGGTCCGGCCCTCGGCAAGCAGCACGGCGATCTCGGCTTCACTCGGCGAGAGCCCCAGCACCGCCTGTATGACGTGCGGCTCGATCCGCGCCCCCGTCATCGGGTTGACGATCAGCACGATCGCCGCCACTTGCCGCGTGCGGTGGTCTGCCTCCCGGTTCGCCACCGGCGTCACGTGCAGCGCGAACCCGTGCAGCGGCGACCTTCTCCTGACCATCATCGATCCGCTCACGCCCTGCCCGCCAAATGGCGGCAACGCCCGAGCCAGCAGGTCACCGAGCCGGGCATCGTCCGCCGCGTGGGCGGCGCGTAGAGCTCCGCCTTCATCGAACAGTCCGTCCCTATGGCAAAGCAGCTTCCTCGCACGCTCATTCGCCTCCACGATCCGGCCGCACCGGCCGAGCTGGATTAATCCGGCGTGGGTCGTGTCGAGGAGCTCGGACACCGAAGCTCCGAAGGCCTCCGCTTCGACGAGTGCGGAGCGCACCCGAACGTACTGTCGAAGATGGGGCAGGACGCGCCTGACCATCTCGACTCGCGACGCCGACCAGCCGTCACCGTCAACGGGATCCGCGATCCCCCAGACAATGCGTGAGCCGCGGGGTCCGTCCAGCCGCACGTTCAGGCCGTTCTGCGTGTCGAAGCGCCGCAATCCCACGTTGTAGGTGCGCGATGTCTTCCGTTCGACGTCGCTGAACAGGTCGGCGATGTGAACGATTCTGCTGTCGGGGAGCTTCCTGAGTCGCGCGAGATGCTCGTCCACCGGGTGGTAGAGCCGAAAGTACTCCCGCTGCCATTCCGAGCGGTCTTCTCCGCGGTGGAAGCATCTGGCAAAAAAGATCTCGACGTTGCCCGTCGCCGATTGGTCGCCGAAAGCCAGAAGACTGCCCTTGGCCCCGCATGCCTTGTCGATGAGCGCGGAGGCATCCGGCCAGCGGGCGTCGTCGAACATGGCGTCGTTGAGCGTGGCGACGATGTGCTCGAACAGATCCTGTCGGGTCATTTCAACTTGCAACGCTGTCAACCCTGCCGTCCCCAAGCGGCTCCGGCGCCACCGCGACACGCGTCCCGCATCATGGTCAACGTGCCGGCTCGGCTCACTCGGGCCGCCATTTCAGTGTCAACGCCACCCCGAGGGCAGCCAGCCCGCTGGTCTCGGCCCGGTACTGCACGTCGAAGCCCCGCCCCACGGACGATTCGTGGCTTCGTATTTGCGCGTACTCGGCTTCGTCTTCGAACCCGCGGTGCCCCGTCCATCGGAGCTGCATGCCGAGCGAGACACCATCGTTCATCTCATAGTCCACGCCAGCGAACGCCTGGTAGCTTGCGACCACGTCCGAGAGCTTCGCGTCCGAGATCGAGGTGGTGCCCGCGATCCGCGCCTTCATCAGCGGGTCGTCGAAGGTGTCGATCCGATCGGGGTCGTCGTTGCGCTTCCAGCGCGTGTAGTAGTCCAGCCTGGTGAGCGCGGCGCCCGCTCCCGCGCCGACGTACGGCGTGTAGCGCGACGCAGTGCGAAACTCGTAGGCGAGGTTCACGAACACGCCGTGAGCATGCAC